>QHXM01000127.1 GCA_003222945.1 Acidobacteriota bacterium | reverse complement strand
CTCTTCGCGCAATCGGTCGCCGCCCGAAACGCGCGCATCTATCCATTCGAGTTCTTTATCAACTAGACATTTCACGCCGCCCCAGAAACTTTTTTTAAGTTCGGCCAATCGGTGCGCAACGTCTTCCGGCAGGATTGCGTAAGACGCATCGCCCAGATAACGCAGCCCATCTTTGATGACATTAATCGTGCTGTAAGGCGATTCATTCGTGTCCGGCATAGGATTTTGTAAACCTCCGCTTGAAATATTGCCTTCGCGCCAAAGCTTCGAGCGAGCGCATTTTACGATAAAGATTCTAACACGCAAGATGCGGAAAGCAGTAGGCAGTCGGCCAATGGACAGTTGGCTTCAGATTTGCAGTTGATATAAAGTTGGGCAGTATTACTTATTTGGAAACTAATGGGAGAAAAATTTATGAGAATGAGTGAGATGCTGTTGCCTGAGTTCGACCGCGAGATGGAGAATACGAGGAAAACTCTGGAGCGCGTGCCGGATAACAAGCTGGACTGGAGGCCGCACGCGAAGTCCATGACGATGCGCGATCTTGCGACGCACCTTGCCAACCTTGTGAGTTGGACTGTTCATACGATTGATAAAGATTCGCTGGACATAGCCCCCGCAGGAGAGCCGCCCCTGCGCCCGCAGCCTGTGAACTCAGCACATGAGGCTGTTGAGACGTTCGATAAAAATGTCGCAGCCGCGCGGCGTGCGCTTGTGGGCGCGAGCGATGAGGAACTGCTAAAGCCCTGGTCGCTCGTCGCGGGCGGGAAGAACCTCTTCACGATGCCGCGCATTGCAACCCTTCGCGGCATGGTTATGAATCACACGATACATCATCGCGCTCAGCTAGGCGTCTATCTGCGGCTCAACGACGTGCCAGTTCCTTCTCTCTACGGCCCATCGGCTGATGAAAGTCCGTTCTGAGGTCCGAACGAAAGAAGGAAACGAGGGCAGTGTGCGCGAGAGCAGCGGCTAATAAAAGTTAGATATTCCTTATCTACACTTGTCGGATGCGTCTCCTGAGGTCACGACATGAATGAGGTTGAGAGAATCGAAGATCAATTGCGGCGGGCTTTTGAAGGAGAGGCCTGGTATGGTGACAACTTGGATGAAATCCTTGCTGGCGTTACGGCAGAGCAGGCCGCCGCGCGTCCCATCCGTCAAGTTCACAGCATTATAGAGATAGTACTTCACCTTGCTTTCACTGAAGATATTATGCGCCGTAGGGTCGAAGGTGAAGATGCAAGGTTTTCTGAGGGCGAGGATTTGTTCCACGTGGAAGAAGCAAGTGAAGATGCTTGGGCGGACGCGAAGGCAAAGCTGGAAGCAAGCCACAGAAAATTGATCGGAGTCGTCCATAACTTAAAAGAGGAAGACTTGGAGAGGAACATCATCGCTCGCAATCATTCTATATGCTTTCTGCTGCACGGACTGATTCAGCATCAGGTTTATCATGCCGGGCAGATAGCAGTGCTGAAGAAGGCGCAGATGTAATCTGTTGCGGCGGCAGCTAACAACGAGCTAATGAAAATCAGTAAATACAAATCAGCAATTCTCATAAGCCTTCTATCTCTTATTCTTTGTTGCAATGCATCAATGGCACAGACGAAAGATCAAAACTCGGAATCATTATCGCTCAGTCAATCGCAGGCTTCTCATTTCGCTCTTCTGGCTTTGAAGTGTCTGAGAAAAGAGTATCCGAATAAGATAGAGCACTTGATAAATGACGCCTCGCAAGTTCAGAGTCCGCAGGCGCTTCATCCTGCGTTCTTCGGTTGCTACGACTGGCACTCGTCCGTGCACGGCCACTGGCTAGTCGTGCGACTGCTCAGGCTCTATCCGAACCTGGCGGAATCGAGAGAGATTCGCGCGGCGTTAGATAAGAATTTGACTGGCGAGAATCTCGAAAAGGAAGCTGACTATTTCAAAGAAGCGGGCAGGCAATCGTTTGAGCGCACATACGGCTGGGCCTGGCTCTTGAAATTGGACGAGGAGCTTTACGGTTGGACCGATGCTGATGCAAAGCGTTGGCATCAGAACTTGCAGCCGCTCGTGGATGTGGTCGTTGCAAAGTACATAGACTTTCTCCCTAAGCAGAACTACCCGATTCGCACGGGCGTTCACCCGAACACTGCTTTCGGCCTGACGTTTGCGCTCGATTACGCGCGAACAGTCGGCAACAAGAGATTGGAAGATTTGATTACGGAGCGAAGCCTTGCTTACTTCGGCGCAGATAAAGCTTATCCTGCTGCTTGGGAGCCAGGCGGCGAAGATTTTCTCTCGCCTGCTTTAATTGAAGCGGACCTGATGCGGCGCGTTATGAAAGCAGTCGCGTTCAGGCAATGGTTTCATCAGTTTCTTCCAGAAGTATCGCATGGTGCGCCCGCATCGCTTCTGAAGCCAGCAGTAGTCACAGACAGAACAGACCCGAAGCTTGTGCACTTGGACGGGCTGAACCTGAGCCGCGCATGGTGCATGAGAAGTATCGCTTCCGCTTTATCTGGAACTGATCCGGCTCGCAAAGTTCTCATGGACGCTGCAACACTTCACGCGCAATACTCTCTCGCTCACGTTGCGAGCGGCGACTATGTTGGCGAGCACTGGCTTGCCTCTTTCGCTGTCTATCTGCTGTCCACGCCTGTTCCGAAGTAGAAGGCGAGCGCGCACATTCCTTCAGCATCACGGGGTTGGTTTCGCAGATGGCTGCCATGCTTTAGGACCGGCTTCGATTGAAGGCGGGCGCGTGAAAATGCTCTCGTCGTAAGACGGATTGATCTGGAAATTGATCCTGCCCTTCTTCTGCTTGCTCGGCATTTGAATCCCGTTGATTGTCATGTACTCTGAAAGGTCAATCGTGAGTGTCGGTCTGTCGCTCGCGCCATAGAAGACCGCGACGCGCAGAGGTAGATGAGCTTTCTGATCCAGAAAGTAATCAATCCTCTTGTCCTCAAATCGTGTGTGCAGCACATCAACCTTCTTCAAACCGATGCTCTCTTTCGTGGCGTTAAGAGGCTCGGGCTTAACCCACCTGGTCTCCATCAGGTAAAGATACTGCGCTTGGTTGAGACCTTCGCCTGCGGGCGATGCGCCTTGCTTAGCCGGACCACACAAAGGTTTCTGAGCGCCTTTGTATAGCGTGCAGCGTAAATTCTGAGTCAGGTCCAGCACGCCTACCGTTAGATGAAACGGCGGCGGAAGCCCGTCGTCCCATGACCACATTCTGTCTGGAAACAGATAAAACGTCTGGACCTCGCCGCGATGCACAACGATGCCAAGAAAATTCCGCACAGCCTCCTGATAAGAGATCACAAGGCTGTTGACCTTATACAGTTGTTCGCGCCCGCCCTTAGCGGCGATGGCTTGCTCCCATAACTCTTTTGCCTGTTGGGCGCTCTCAGATACTTCGGCTTGATTAGCGTTTACGGACAGAAGCAGTAGAAAAATAATCAGTAGCCGGAAGATTGATTTGATAGAAGTATGCGAGGTCACTTTCATAAAACTTCACTCCGAATCATTAAAAGTATCTTTGCCGCGAGATCGACAAGCGCAGGCGCGATAACAACTCATGTGCCGCGCAGTCGCGTTGCAGAAAAGCCGAAAGCTTTATGAAAGGTAATATGGGTATTTCAGATTCGGCGCAGCAATAATACTACACCTGGCGGAGTCCGGTCGCTTATCACTCACCTATAGCGGTCTTAACGACAGGCCACATTGTCTTAGCCCAGTATTCGTAGCCCGCGTCGCTCGGATGAAAACCATCTTCTGAGAAGAACTCAGGACGATTTGGAATGATTGATTGTGTCTCTGAGTAAGCATCGACGACGAGAAGCTGATACTGCCGCGCAATCGCTTCGATCTTCTGGTTGAAAGCCTGCACGCGTCGGCGAGTCTCGCGTTGGGTGAGAATTGATAGCTGCCTTGAGTTGCCCGCGCAGAAGGTCTTCGGTCGTAGCGCCGCTGACGCAAAGGTTTGTCAGGCGAGAGCCTGCGCGCTCTCTTTTGATTCTCTCAAACAGGCGCGCGACATAGCCTCCGCCCTGTTTCGCCCCGACGCCTACGCCGGTCGAGTCTCCCAGCGCCGTGTAAACGACAGGCACACTTTCTCTATCTGCGGACATGTTCCCATTGTTCTCTTTCTGTGCTGAGTTGGAATGAGCGCAGGCTGCGCTGTGTATAAGAAGAAACAGGAGTGCGAGGGCGCGACCGCTGTTGTTCGATCTGGTACTTCTCAATTTCACTTCCCCTTGTTCTAAATGTCAGGCGCGAGCGTCACTCTACCTGACAGGCTCGCGCAGGATTGCTTCTGCGGCCTGCGCCGCGATTCGTGCGGCTGACAATTGCGCGCGGCGAAGTCCTGCTACTTGAAGTAGTGATTCGCCCGTGCGCGAGAGCATACGAACAAGATCGCCCTCTTCGGCTCGCGTCTCCTGAACGAGTTCAGCCCACTCGCATCCCGCAGCCCAGCGCGCGGCTGTCGCGGCGGCAGAAAAATTTATCTCCGGCGCAGGCTCCAAGCCTTGCTTCCATTCTTCTGTGGAAACTTTATAGGCGACTTCCTCAAAGCGCGCAAGCGCGTTGACGAGCGCATCGTCCAACGCAAGTTCGCCGTAATCCCGGTCTTCGTCAGCCGCGAGCGCAGCCATTAACCCTGCTGCGCGGACAACATCAAGCGAAGCGAACAACCCTTTATCCAGAGCCTCGCCCACAAGCAAGGGTCTGTCAACGTGAAGGTCTGCGAGCCATCGCCCGCGCTCCGTCACTCTCTCCGCTGCGAAATCAAGATAGCCGAAAGCGGCGAGCACGCGAGCGCGCCGCTCAAACGGCTCCCAGACTTCAGCGCGAATGCTCTCGATGCGCCGCTCGCTTCGCTCCACCGTTTCTGCATCTTCGAGCACGGACCAGAGAGCTTCGGCGCAAGCGTTCCTCTCATCTTCGCTCAAATTGCCGGGCGCGATTCTTTCAATCATGTCGTTGATGACATTCACAGCATCGTCTTCGCCAGCGCGCGCTTCGCTCAACTTAGGCTCATCAAGAGCAAGCTCGCTCGCCTTGCTTCTGACTTCAGCGAAAGCTCTTTCAATTCCCTCTTCGGTGAGCGGATAAAGGGGCGCATAGACTCGACCAACACGTTCGAGCGCTAGGTTTACGCCTCGCCCATCCTCGCGCATTCCAACAATGCTGCCGCCGCGCCTTCGCATCACGATCATCAAGCGGCGACTATTGCGACCTATGCCCACGACGCGGCCAGGAACAATTACTTCATCAAGCCAACGGAACAACATCTCCGCTCGCGTTTGCGGCAGAGTTTCAAGAAGACGCTGGCGCGCGCTCGCAAGGCGCTCAAGACCTCGCGCAACACTCGTTGGAAGATTGCACCCGGCTTCGTCCAGCTTCTCTCTTATGCGCCTCTCCGCTTCGTCGCGCTCACGCTCTTGCCTAGAGATGCGCCGCGCAAGTTCCCTGTGCGCGAAACTTCGTTCGGCAATCTCACGAACCTGAGCGAAGCTTTCATAAGCGTCGAGCAAGTTTAGAAGCGTCGAGTAGGTTGCGCGAAACTGGCTCTGAAGAGGATTGGGCTGCGCTGTCAGAAGATGAGCGATGCGTTCGGGGTCTTGATGAAGTCCGGGCGCGGCGACGACGAAGCCAACGTTATCGCGCCCGCGCCTTCCGGCTCGACCTGTCATCTGTTGAAGCTCCGATGCGGAGAGTTGTCGCCAGCCCTGTCCGGTTCGCGCGTCAACGTTTGAGATGACGACAGTGCGTGCCGGGAAATCAACGCCCGCAGCGACGGTCGCCGTAGCGAAGATCGCGTCTAACAGACCATCAGACATCAGGCGTTCTATGACAAGCTTCCATGCAGGAATGTGTCCGGCGTGATGAGCGGCGACGCCCCCCTTTATGATCGTGTCCATGTGGCGATGCCCGCGCACTTCTGGATGTTCCTGTAAAAATGCGCGCATGATCGTGCGCCTGGCTTCTCTTCGCTCTACATTCTGGTCACGACGCGCGAGCGCAGTCTCAGACGCAGCCTCGTCGCAACGCCGTCGCGTCGGAAGAAAGACGATTGCAGGCAGAAGGTTGTAAGAGCCTAGCGCCGCTAGAAGCTGAGCAGGCGGCATCTCCGGCATTTTCAGTTTCAACGCCAGCCTCCTCCTTCACCTCTTCGGCGCGAGCGCCAATCGCCCGCTCGCGTGCGTTCCTGCCTTTGCTGTTGCTGCTGCTCGCCAAGCCGCACAATCTCAGGATGCAATCTTCCGGCATCGTTTAAGAGCGGAATCAATGCTCCGTCTGGATAAAGGAAAGCCGCGCGCAGAGGCACAGGTCGCGCGCCCGGACGCTCTACGACGCCGCAGCGAACGCCGCGCACTTCTGAAATCCAGGCGGCGAATTCATGTGCATTTCCGATTGTCGCTGATAGCAGAAGAAGCCTTACGCGCGCAGGCGACAGTATGATCGCCTCTTCCCAGACGTGGCCGCGATCTTCATCCGCAAGATAGTGAGCTTCATCTAGAACAACTAAGTCTGCGCGCAAGCTTGTGCCTCCGCGCAGAGCGTCGAAGAGTTGGTTGCGATAGATTTCCGTTGTGCCGACGATGAGCGGCGCGTCTGCGTTCTCTTTCCTGTCGCCCGTGAGGATGCCCACCTCCGCCGCCCCGAACTCTTCCGTGAACTCCTGATACTTGGAGTTTGTCAGAGCCTTCAGAGGGCTTGTGTACCAGGCGCGTTTTCCGGCAGCCAGAAGTCGTCTAATCTCCTCGCGCGCAATCCAGGTCTTGCCGCTTCCCGTCGGCGCTGTCACCAGCACATCTTCATATTCGAGCGCGGCGAGTGCTTCAGTTTGAAACAGGTCCGGTTTGAAAGGAGCGGGCGCAGGCGTTCCTATGCCTTCGAGAAGGCGTCGCAACTCGCGCGTCGTTGTCTGAGCGCGAACGGACGGGCGAGACGAAGACCCTTCGCTTTGGCGCAAATGGCGCTCTCTTTCATCACGCCGTCGCCCGCCGTTTCTTCGCTCTCGCCTATCCTCTTTTTTACGGCGCTCGTTAACGCGTCTCGGTGCCATAGCGTCATTCTAACATTGCGGAATGCGGATTTCGGACTGGAAAGAACAGAAGGCAGAAGGCACAAGGCAGTAAGCAGTAAATGAAGCTTTTCTCGCTGCCTACTGCTTGCTGCCTACTGCCTTCTGTTATTCCCAATCGGCGGGTCTGGCATCCAGCCTGCGCAAGTGGTAACTTTATGGTAGAAGACTCGCAACGATTCATAACCGGGAAGCGTCTAAACATGGTCGCGCTCCTGTGTTTTATAAAGCGCAAGGAACAAGGAAATGGCTGAGCTTTTCGCAGATTTCGAGGTCAATAATACACCGCGCTGGCGAAGGCTTATGCGCCTGACGATTGTTTCATTTGTGCTGCACGCGCTCCTTTTCACGGCGATTCTTTATGTGCCTATCCTGCGCGAGATGTTTCATCTGGCGGACAAGGCTTCGGGCGTCAAGTTCGTTGACGAGGATTACGAGAAAACCCAGATTCGTGACCGCGCAGTCTTGGTTGACGTGAGCCAGAGGTTTACTTATCCGCCCGGCTACTTCGACAAGAACCCAACCGGTTCTGCTGAGTTGGTAGAGCAGCCGACGCCCGCGCCGACACCGCAGATAGTCTTAAGAGCGAGACCTACGCCAAGACCTAAGCCTGTCGCTACTCCGAAGCCTTCGCCTTCTGCGCAGCCGTCACCGACTCCGGCGGACGCAGCAAGTCAGGTGGCTGCAAATCCACCCAAGACGAAAGAGGATGCTGAGAAGGCTCTTGACGACATCGCAGCCAAGACCGGAGTTGTGCGTCCGACTGAAGACAAGATTAACAAGAAGCCTTTGAAGGATTGGCTGGCGCACAACAACGAGAAGTATAAGGACGGCAAGCTGGATTTAAGCAAGACCATTGAGATTGTGATTGTTGCGAAGCGAGACGACAAGGGCAAGCTCTCAGACCCGCAGGTCGTGAGCAAAGCAGGCGACCCGAACTTGATAGAAGCCGCCAAAGAGTTTGTCGCCGCTATCAACGACAGCAACATACTCTATTTTCTTGAAGGTACGGGCGGGGGCGAGGTTCGTTTCGTCGTTAAGCTGGATGATGCGCAGGTGACTGCAAGCGTCGAATCCGAAATGGAATCCGAAGAGCGCGCTGAGAAGATGGCCGTGACCTATAGCGCGATGCTGCTGCTTGGCAAAGTTGCTAAGAGCGATAAGGACGAAGGCGTGATATATCAGAACACGCGCATCTCATCCAAAGGTAAACAGGTGATCGTAAACTTCACTCTGCCGCGCCAGGCCGCAAGCGAGATGTTGAAGAAACAGTTGCCGACAAGTTAAGAGCAGAAAAGCGCGATTTGCGCTAGCTAAGCCCCTTGTCTTAGAATCTAAAGTTGTGAACATGCAGACGCCGCGCATCAACATCACGTCACTACTCTTCGCAACGATGAGCGTGTGCGCGTGTCTCTTGATGCTGGACTCTCAGGTGTTCGCGCAAGCTGCCGCCAACGCTAAATCAAACGAAGGCGAGAGTCGCCAGTACGCGGGCATTCATCTTCTGCCTGTTGCTGACATCATCGTCAACCGCATTCTCAAATCGCCGGAGGTTGGAGGGAGCACAAGCTTTGAATTCCTGATTGAAGGCGACCGCAGCACGGACGGCGTTCTCTCTGGCGTCACGATTACGCAAGTCTCAGGCGACTCGAAGCTGAAGCAGGCCATCAGTGAGATGGTCGCCGCGCTCAATGAGAGCCGCCTGCTCAGGCTTCTCTCCGAGGCCGGGCACTTGCGTCTGAAACTTAGCTCAACCAACGGGGACGTTTCGGGTAGCGCCTCTTACAAGTCCGTCTCAGCCGAACACGCTACGATGATGGCGCACGGCTACGACGCGATGATCTACTCTTACGGGCTTAGTGCGCGTGATTACGCGCCCGTTTACAAAGCCTTGAGAGCTTCTGCGAACTGCGCGAGCACTCTTTTACGTAACAGGACTCGAAAGACAATGATAGATAAATTTTTGACCAAAGTTTTCGGCAGCAGCAACCAGCGCTATCTGAAATCAATCCAGCCGATCATCAACCGCATAAACGAGCTTGAGCCTACAGTCAAACGGCTCTCCGACGATGAACTGCGTGCGCGCACCGCTGAGTTCAAAGAGCAAGTTGCACGCGCCGTAGCCGATGCGCGCAACCCGGATGAGCGAAAGCGTTTGGAGCGTGAAGCTCTTGACGAACTGTTGCCGGAAGCCTTCGCAACAGTGCGCGAAGCGAGCGTGCGCTCAACAGGTATGCGCCACTTCGATGTGCAGCTAATCGGCGGTCTAGTTCTACATCAAGGAAAGATAGCAGAGATGCGAACAGGCGAAGGTAAAACTCTCGTCGCAACGCTTCCATCTTACCTGAACGCTTTGACGGGGCGCGGTGGCGTTCATGTCATCACGGTCAACGATTATCTGGCCTCGCGCGACGCCGAATGGATGGGACAGATTCATCGCTTCTTGGGATTAGAAGTCGGTTG
Organism: Acidobacteriota bacterium; assembly: GCA_003222945.1. Classification (GTDB taxonomy): domain Bacteria; phylum Acidobacteriota; class Blastocatellia; order Pyrinomonadales; family Pyrinomonadaceae; genus QHXM01. The sequence goes on along the minus strand of QHXM01000127.1, from coordinate 18,466 downwards.
CATACAGAACGACATGGACGACTTCGAGCGGCAGACGGCTTACGCCGCCGACATAACCTACGGCACGAACAACGAGTTCGGCTTCGATTACCTGCGCGACAACATGAAGTTCGACCTTGCCACCTGCGTGCAGCGCGGCCACTACTTCGCAATCGTTGACGAGGTTGACTCCATCCTGATTGACGAAGCGCGAACGCCTCTGATTATTTCCGGCGCGTCCGATGAGGCAACCGACAAGTATTACAAAGCGGATGCGATCATCCCTCAACTCAGGCGCGGCGAAGAGACAGAGGAAGCGGGGAAGAAGATCAAGACGGGCGATTACATCGTTGACGAGAAGAATCACTCGGCTGTCTTGACGGAAGATGGCGTTGATAAAGCAGAGCGACTCTTGGGCGTCGGCAATCTTTATGATCCGTCGAACATGGAACTGCTGCACTGCGTCGAGCAGGCTTTGAAAGCTCACACGCTCTACAAGCTTGACCACCAGTATGTGATTCAGGAGGGCGAGGTAATCATCGTTGACGACTTCACGGGTCGTTTGATGAAAGGCCGCCGCTGGTCCGATGGCTTGCATCAGGCAGTCGAAGCCAAAGAGGGCGTCAAGATTGAGAAAGAGAATCAGACGCTTGCGACCATCACGCTGCAAAACTACTTCCGTCTTTATGAAAAACTTTCGGGCATGACGGGTACGGCTGAGACTGAAGCCGCAGAGTTTCAGTCAACCTACAAACTCGATGTCATAGTCATCCCGACCAACCAGCCTATGGTGCGCGAGGATGCGCCCGACGCTATTTATCGCACGCTGCCTGAGAAATGGGACGCTGTGGTTGAAGAGATAAAAGAGTGCTATGAGAAGGGACAGCCCGTTCTCGTCGGCACAGTCTCTGTAGAAAACTCCGAGTTGATTTCGCGTCGCTTGCAAAAGATTGGCGTCCCGCACAACGTCTTGAACGCGAAGTATCACGAGCGCGAGGCTGAAATCGTCGCGCAGGCCGGACGCAAAGGTGCTGTCACAATCGCAACGAACATGGCTGGTCGCGGAACGGACATACTCCTCGGCGGCAACCCTGATTTTCTGGCGCGCGAGTTTCTCAAAAAGCAGGAGATTGACCCGGATGAGGTGACAGACGAGCAGTGGGAGGAGGCTTTCAATCGCGCCAAAAAGATTGTCGAAGAGGAGCACAAAGAGGTGGTCCGTCTCGGCGGCCTCCACATCATAGGCACAGAGCGCCACGAGTCGCGTCGCATTGATAATCAGCTTCGCGGACGCGCCGGACGACAGGGCGACCCAGGCTCATCGCGCTTCTTCCTCTCTTTGGAAGACGACCTCATGCGAATCTTCGCTGGCGATAGAGTCAAGGCGTTGATGGAGCGTCTTGGAATGGAGAAAGGCGTCGCCATCGAGTCCAAGATGGTATCGAAGAGAATCGAGGGCGCGCAGAAGTCTGTCGAAGGGCGCAACTTTGAATCTCGCAAACACCTGCTTGAGTACGACGACGTGATGAACAAGCAGCGCGAGACTATCTATGGCTTACGCCGCCAGTTGATGGAAGAGCCGGACCAGCGCGAGTATTTGATGGGCGACACTGGCGTTGCGCGAGACTTGCTCGCGGATTTGACGAAGCAGTACATCAATCCAGAAGTTGACCCGGAAGATTGGGACGTTGAGAACTACACGACCCAGCTTCAATCAATCTACGACTTCAACGCGGACAAGGAAGGGATAGATTTCGAGAACAGCGCGTCGGAAGATATAGAGCAGACTATCTGGGAGAATCTCAAGGCCAAGTACGCCGAGAAGGAAGAGCAGATCGGCGCTGAGGCCATGCGAACCTACGAGCGCATCATCATGCTCAACATCATTGACGCACAGTGGAAGGACCACCTGCTCGCGATTGACCACTTGAAGCAGGGGATAGGTCTCGTAGGCTACGGGCAGAAAGACCCGCTCGTTGAATATAAGAAGGAGAGCTTCGATCTCTTCCAGGCTATGCTGGACCGAATTGACCAGAACACGATTCGCTCTCTCTTCAACCTACAGGTCGTAACTGAACAGCCGCCCGAAGCGCTTCGTCAACGCCGAAGCCCACGCCGCTCGTCCTTGAACTTCACAGGACCGAATCAGGGCGCAGCAGCCGCAGGCGAAGAGGCCGGAAAGGTCCGAACCGTCACGCGCGATCAACCGAAAGTCGGTCGCAACGAGCCTTGCTCATGCGGGTCAGGCAGGAAGTTTAAGAAGTGCTGTGGAGCGTAAGAGCGCGCAAGAAGGAGCATAAAATGTTTAAGGCTAAACTATCTCGCAGATGGCTCTCCTCTGCTCTGACAATCGGTTTCGCATCGCTCTTTGCGTTCACCACTGCGCAGACTGCTTTGTCGCAGACTCGCCTTGAATCGCTCGAAACGAATCTTAAAGCTCAGTACGCGGAGATTCAGAAGGTAATTAAAGCGCCGCCGCCGATGATAGGGAACGTCGAGATGTGGCGCACGCTGCTCAGAGAGTGGCAGGACGATCTTGCGCAGCAGTTTGGGAAGGCAGCGGACATTGTCGAAGAGATTATCAAGATGAATCCGCCGCAACTTGATATGTGGCGCGAGCGTCTTGAGACTCTGCGCCTTTATGCTCAACCTATCAGCAGCCCCGAGAGCCGCACAGTCTACGGCGCGGGCGAGGTTGAAAAGCGCGCACATGTGCTTAGTGCTCCGGCTGCTGCCGACACAGATAAAGTCCTGGATGCGAAAGCCAACGGAGATGTCAGGCTTCGCATGGTGCTGGCTGCGGACGGAACTGTTAAGTATATCTTCCCGATTAAATCACTGGACGAAGTCTCGACCGAAGCTGCGATTGAGGCGGCGCGTCAAATCAAGTTCGAGCCTGCGTTGAGAAACGGTCGTCCGGCTTCGCAGTTCGTAACTTTCGTGTATGAGTTCAAGCAGGGTCGTTCAAGTAAACCTTATATTCCGAGGACTGTGTTCTAAATATATTTTTCTAGTTCAGGGATGAGCGCAAACGCCACATCAACTAATCCGGTCGTGCAGGCAATCGTAGCGGGCACTGCGCCGAAGGGCGCGGCGTTGGCTGCGGCGCGCGGGCTTCTGCCGCTCGATCAAGGCGACATGCTGGAAGCTCTTGTCGCGTTGCGCACAAGCGACGACGAGGGAATCGCTCAGGCAGCCGAAGAGACTCTCGCCGCGCAGGAGATGGAAGCATTGCTCGGAGTCGCCGCAAGCGTTGAAGCAGCGCCTTCAGTTTTACGTTACCTGGCCTCTCGTCCTGATGTTGCGCGCGAAGTTCAGGAGGCCGTCACGCTCAACGCGCGCACGCCAGATGAAGCCATCGCGCTTCTTGCGAGCAAGACTTCAGACGGCTCTCTTCTTGAACTGATCGCGGTCAACCAGCAGCGACTGATTCGCGCTCCTGCGATAATTGAAGCCGTCATAAACAATCCTGCGCGCACCGCTGAAGCGGAAAGGCACGTTCGAGAAACACGGCGCGAATTCTTCGAGAAGGAGCGCGGCGCGCAGCAGATAGCCGAAGAGTTGCGCGCACGCGGTAAACTGGCCGCAGCCGAATTCATAGAAGCCGCCGAGTCGGTCGCAACCGACACCACTTTCACGGTTGACGATGCGTGGCTGATTGCAGAGCACATTGAAGTCTCGGACGATGAGATTGATGATTCATGGCTTGCGCTCGAACGCCTTGAGGAGATATTCGAGGAGAGCTACGAGCAGCGCGTTGCAAACGCGGAGCGCATCATCTCAGACGCCTTGAACGAAGGCAAAGATGTTCAGCCCGAACGCATCTCGCTCATACGCCGCGTTATGATGATGACGGTCAAGGACCGCGTCAAGCTCGGCATGAAAGGCGACCGCGAGGCTCGAAGCATTCTCATACGCGACTCTAATAAGGTCGTCGCGCAGGCAGTTATTCGCAATCCGCGTATCATGGACCAGGAAGTTGAAAACATCGCCTCTATGAGGACGGTCTCTGACGAGGTCTTGAGAATCATTGCTTTGAATCGAGCGTGGGCGCGTTCCTACCCGATTATTCTCAACCTTGCGCGCAATCCACGAACGCCAATTCCGACTGCGGTCAATATCCTTCCGCGCATTCACACCAGAGAACTGCAAGCCATCTCGCAGAACCGTAACGTCTCAGAAGCCGTGCGTCGGCAGGCTTACCGTCTGGTGGCTACGCGCTCAGGCCACTGAAAATTGATTGACACAGAAGCGGCTCGCACCTAAAATTCGCGCTACCAACAGGGCAGGTTTCAATTGAGCTTTTTCAAAGCGTCTCCAAATGACATAGCTACGCTTTGAAACGTTCGTTCAGGCTATTCTAAATGAGAAGAGCCTGAACGGGCATCTATAACAACCGCAAGCGCGCTTTCTTGTCTTTCGCTGCGCGCTCACAAAAAGAGAGGATTTTATGGGAATCTGGATTCGTAAGCTCTGGCTTCTGGGCCAAGGTGGGCTTTGGCAATGTAGGCGCGTTGATTATTCTAATAATCTATCGCCTGATTGCAGGCCGACGAGCTTGAAGGTTCTATGGTGGTCTTTGGTCTTTGTTCGAGTGATGAATCGTTCCAGGCTTCGTTTACACGTACAAAGACCAAAGACCAATCTCAAAATATCTCCGAGCCTTTTCTAAGAACAGACCACGACACATCTGTCAACGTGTGGCTCGCAGCGCCCCACCACAGTCCCGCCAGCGCGACCCAGACGGCATGGTCTCCGACATTCTGCCGGATGCTCATTTCAATTGTTCGCCAACTTTGTGCGATCTCATTAAGGCTTGGCGCAGGACCATTCACCAACACTACAGCGCGCAGGTAAATGCCCGCCAGGATAATCAGCGCGAGCATCCCTGTGAAATAGAGCACGCGGATAAGCGTGCCGAAGATGATCCCGTGCGACCATCTTGAGCGATGCCGGAAGATGATCTTGTAAGGAAACCAGATGAAACGAAAGATGCCCCAGCGTGTGTACTGCCGCGATTGTATATCAAGGTCCGGTCCGAACATTAAACCGCCAAAGAGCATCGCGCCGGTCGCTAAGAATGCCAGCGCGAGTTTTCCAGTCAAACCCCACGCCGCCGCGAAAGTCGGCGCAGCGAGAATGATCGTGATCGCGTCGTGTGTTTTTCCCGAAGGCATAAATCAGGAATCGGGAGTCAGAATCCCGCAAGTCAGAAGAAGCATGCTGATTGGTCCGCTCCCCGTGTAGTTTATAGCATACTTCATAAGCGAAAAGCGTTGGTTTGCTAGTTCGCAGGCAGGGCATTAAACTGATTTTGCTTGAACAGCTAGACGAGATGGGGAAACATGGAAAGCTTCAGATTGCTGTTGAGTATGCCGTGACGCGCTCCGTGCTCACTGCGCTTGGGCGTATGCCGCGCTCCCTTGCGCTCTTTGCGGGGCGCGGCGTAGGACGCATCGCTTACGGCTTGAGCGATAGACTCCGAACGACAGGCCATCGCAACCTTGAACTAGCCTTTCCAGAGATGAGTAAGCGCGAGCGTGAGCGAATTCTTCGCGGCTCGTTCAGGAACCTTGGCCGCCTGCTCGGAGAGTTCAGCCAGTTCTCGCGCGCAACGCCTGAGAGCCTGCATCAAATTATCGAATGCAGAGGATTAGAAAATCTACAGGCGGCACGAGAGAGCGGGCGCGGCGTTATCTTATTCACAGGACATCTGGGCGCGTGGGAGCTATCAAGCTTTGCGCTCTCCGCATTCGGCTACCCTCTAAGCTTTCTGGTCCGCCGCATCGATAACCCTCTGATCGAAGACCTGATTGAAAAGACGCGCACGCGCTTCGGTAACCGCTCCATAGATAAGCGCGCGGCCATGCGCCCCATGCTCAAGACTCTTCGCGCGGGCGGCACACTCGGCATTCTCGTTGACCTTAACACTCAACCGCACGAGGGAGTCTTCGTAGATTTCTTCGGCATCCCGGCTTCCACAGCATCCGGCGTTGCCGCGCTCGCGCTGCGCACAGGTGCTGCGGTTCTTCCAGTCTTCATCCCCTGGGATGAAGAACAAAAGCGGTTCATCCTTTACATCGACCCGCCGCTAGAAATTTCTCGCACGAGGAACGAGGAAGAAGATGTGCGTGAATTTACCGCTCGCTACACCTACGTTGTCGAAAGTTACGTCAGACGATTCCCGGACCAGTGGCTATGGATACACAAGCGTTGGAACACAAGACCGGAAAAGGGCGCGGACCTTTACGCCAGGAATTAGCCTTCTTATGTCAAAGCAGATGGCAGCAGCTTGTAGAGCGCTGCTTGAGCCTCAAAACACCAACTTTGAAGTCCAGAACCTCAAGCGTTGACCTCTGAGGTGCAACGTTCGTGTTCAGAAGTAGAAAGTTGAAGCTTTTTGCTCGAACTTTCGACCTTAGAGAATGAACGATGATGTTCCGAACACCAACCTTGATGCTCAGAACTCCATCATTGAAGCTCGGAGAACCAAAGTTGATGCTCGGAAGACCATCGTTGATGTTCTGAGCATCATCGTTCATGCTCCGGGCTTGAAATTTAAGCCTTTTTGCTGGAAATTTCACTAAATCGGGGGCGACGGATCGGGTCTGCGCTCTCTTTGTCACAAAAATATTGTGATTCATTGAAATTTGTGCTTGACACCTCACAAAACTTCGGTATAATTTCACACACACTGAGGCAGATGAACCAAGTTGGCCTGGCTTCGGTAGCTTATAGATGATTGAAAAATTGCGGTAAGCTAATTCGGTCAGAGCTTGATAATTTGGTGCGTTAGGCTCTGGGGCGAATGTGCTTTTAGTTCGTTGCCGCACAGGAATTATCTCGCCTGCAATAACGCATCGCCTATAAATTACGGGATCGAACGTATGTGACGATTCTCAGTTCATTGCCAACGCCACCCTGAATCTCCGAGCCTGCCACAAAAGTTTTTGCCCCGCTAGTCGGTTTCGACTAGCGGGGCATTCCTCTTTTTAGCGTCAGTTTTAGACTTGGCCGTTTAACTCATAAATCTTTTCTGCGAATAGCAGGCAGCTCTACATAGCCAGCCCTCCGTCAACTTGAATCACCTGACCTGTGATGTAACGCGCTTCGTCCGAGAGCAGGAAGCAGGCTATACGTGCCACCTCGTCTGGCTCTGCGAAGCGATGCAGAGGTATCTGCTCAAGCAGTTTCGCCTGATAGCCTTCGTCAAGCCCCTTTGCCATCTCAGTTGAAACAAGACCGAGCGCGAGCGCATTGACCGTAACCTTGCGGCTTGCGACTTCTCTGGCGAGAGCTTTCGTGAGTCCGATCATGCCCGCCTTTGAAGCGGAGTAGTTCGATTGACCAGCCATGCCGACCACTCCGCTTATAGAAGAGATATTCAAGACAGAGCCGCCCCCGTCTTGCCTTAACATCACGCGCAGAGCAGAGCGTGCGAAGTTCCAAGCTCCCTTCAAGTTCGTATCAATCACGGCGTCCCAATCCTCTTCCTTCATGCGAAGGATAAGATTGTCGCGCACGATACCGGCATTGTTGACAAGAAAATCTATGCGACCGAAGACATCCTTTGTCTGCTTGACCATCTCGGCTGCATCGTTCGTCTGCGCCACGTCGCACTGCGTCCCAACGGCGCGCACATTCATCGCTTCGATCTCAGCTTTCAGAGATTCCGCAGCCTCCACGCTCTTCGCATAGTTGAAAGCAATGTCAGCGCCGCGCCGCGCAAGCTCCAGCGCGATTGCCCGCCCGATGCCGCGCGTCGCGCCCGTCACGATTGCCGCCCGTCCACTGAAAGGTTTACTTGAGTCCGTCAAAGCTATTCGTCCTCCAATTCAAAACAGGTGTTTTGAAACTAAAATCCTATGATACAAAACTACAGTTTGAGTGAGCGCAAGTAATCCTTGAACTCCGGCGCGAGGTCCGGGCGTTTCAAAGCGAACTCGACCGTGGCTATAAGAAAGCCAAGCTTGTCGCCCGCGTCGTGGCGCACGCCACGGAAACGCACCGCGTAAAACGGACGCTTCTTTAGAAGCGCACGCATCGCGTCTGTAATTTGTATCTCGCCGCCAGCGCCGGGCTTTGTTCGCTCTATCTCGTCGAAGATGTCAGGTGTGAGAATGTAGCGACCTATTATCGCAAGGTCCGAAGGCGCTTCATTGAACGGCGGCTTCTCGACCATGTCTTTGATCTTGAAGACGCCATCGCCGACTTCTTCCGCATCAATGACGCCGAAGCGCGAGATTGCTTCGCCCGCGACCTGCATCGTTCCAAGCACTGGCGCGTCATATTTTTCGTAAACGTCCAGCATCTGTCTGAGCGCGGGCGTTTCTGCGTCAACTATGTCGTCGCTGAGCATGACTGCGAACGGCTCATTGCCGACAAGATCGCGCGCCTGATAGATAGCGTGGCCGAGTCCTAAAGCCTCGCGCTGTCTAACGTAGCTGACCTGCGCCATCTCGGAGATAGCACGAACTTCTTTCAACTCCTCCTCTTTGCCACGCTCGCGCAGCAACTGTTCAAGCTCGAAAGAGATGTCGAAGTGATCTTCAATAGCGGTCTTGCCGCGCCCCGTAACAATGATGATTGATTCGACGCCGGAGGCTACGGCCTCTTCCACAACGTATTGAATGAGCGGCTTGTCAACAAGCGGCAGCATCTCTTTCGGCGACGCTTTCGTTGCGGGCAGAAAGCGCGTGCCCAATCCTGCTGCCGGAAAAACGGCCTTACGAATTCTCTGCGACATAAAACTCCCTTGATGGATTGATTCATTGAATCATGTAATCATTGACTCATTGAATTTAATCGTTGAGTCATGCAATCATCAAATCGTTTTCTAATGAATCAATGATTAAATATCTTATCTCGAAATCGGTGAAAGGTGCTCTCATACCATAAGAGACAGGGCTACAGCAAATGCTTGATCTAAATTTTGTCCGCGACAACCTGGACCGTGTTCGCGCTGCGCTTGAGGCGCGACAGTATCCTACAACAGCGCTTGAAGATTTTACGCGAACGGACGTGGAGCGTCGCCGCGTAATAGCTGAATCCGATAAACTCAACGCCGAGCGTAACGCCGCGAGCCGCGAGATAGGCGCGCTGATGAAGGAAGGCAAGCGCGAGGAAGCCGAGACGCGCCGCCGCGAAGTCGGTGAACTGAAAGAGCGGATTGCAGAATTGGACCGCGTGCGCGACGAATCGGAAACGCGTATGCATGAGCTTCTATCCGCGCTCCCGAACATTCCGCATGAAAGTGTTCCTGTCGGACCGGACGAAACCGCCAATCGTGAAGAGCGTCGCTGGGGCACACGGCCTGAGTTTGATTTCGAGCCGAAGGATCATGTTGATTTGGGAACGACACTTGGAATTTTAGATTTTGAGCGCGCGGGCAAAATCGCTGGCGCGCGTTTCGCAATCCTTAACGGCGCAGGCGCACGGCTCTCCCGCGCACTCATAAACTTCATGCTTGAGCTTCACACCAGCAAGCACGGTTACACGGAGACGCTGCCGCCCTTCATAGTCAACAGCGATTCTCTTTTCGGCACGGCGCAATTGCCGAAGTTCGAGGACGAGTTATTCAAGCTGACGGACGAGCGTGGGCTTTACCTTGTTCCGACCGCCGAAGTTCCCGTAACGAACTATCATCGTGATGAGATACTCGACGCCGCCGATCTTCCAAAGAAGTGGGCCGCCTACACGCCATGCTTTCGCTCCGAGGCAGGAAGCTACGGGCGCGACGTGCGCGGTCTAATTCGACAGCATCAGTTTGAAAAGGTTGAGCTTGTAAAATACGCGCTTCCAGAAAATTCTTACGACGAGTTGGACTCGCTCACGCGCGACGCCGAAACTGTTCTACAGAAGCTCGGCCTGCACTATCGCGTCGTGACGCTCTCGACCGGCGACATAGGTTTCGCACAGGCCAAGACATACGACATAGAAGTGTGGCTGCCTTCGCAGAACACGTTCCGCGAAATCTCTTCCTGCTCTAACTACGAATCATTCCAAGCTCGTCGAGCGCAGATTCGTTTTCGTCGCGCTGGCGGCGCAAAGCCCGAATACGTCCACACGATAAACGGCTCTGGCCTTGCAATCGGGCGCACATGGATTGCTATTCTTGAAAACTATCAACAGGCAGACGGGTCTATCGTTATCCCTGAGGTCTTGCGCCCGTACATGAACGGAATGGAAAAGATAGAAGGCAGAAAGCAGAAAGCAGAAGGCAGCGGTAAGTAACTCTTAAGCTAGTTGCAATTAAGCGTGAGTTAAGGACAGCTTGAAATCAACGGCAATGAGGAAGCCCCGTCAGGGGCGACAGATTGTAGCCCCTGACGGGGCTGATAAAGTTCTGCCTTCTGTTCTACTTGATTCTCAGATCAAATGGCATGATCGCCATAATTTCGCCGCGCTTCATCTTATCCATCATCTCTGCATATTGAAGTGTGCGGCGCACGTCTTCAGGCAGTGCTTCGATTGCGGCGCGTTGTTGTTGAAGATGAATGCTCGCCTCCGCGTCGTTGCTGCTTCCGAACAGATTGTCGAAGAAGCCGCGCGGGTAGGGAAGTATGACGCGGCGCACGCCTTTGTCTGCGGGGATGTTTGCGAGTGCGCGTGCGACTTCGATGGCGTGGTCCAGTCCGCCGATTTCATCAACCAGACCTTTCTCTTTCGCCTGCGCGCCGGTCCACACGCGCCCCTGCCCTATTGAATCAACGTACTCTGCGTCGCGCCCGCGCCCGCGCGCTACACGGGGAATGAACTCGTCGTAGTACATGCTCTTGATTATGCCCTCAAGCTTGGCGCGCTCGTCCGTCGTGAACTTCTCCGTCTCGCGGAACATTCCGGCGTTCTTTCCGCGCATCACATACTCGTTCGTGACGCCAAGCCAATCGTAGAAACCCTTTATCACAGGCTTTCCGGCGAAGACGCCGATTGAGCCTGTGTAGGTCGAAGGCTCTGCTATGATCTTGTTTGCGTTGCAAGAGATGTAGTAGCCGCCGGACGCGCCAAGATCGCCCATTGAAACAACGACTGGCTTCTTCTGCTTAGCCTCTTCGACGGCGTGCCAGATGGCGTCAGATGCGTACATCGTCCCGCCCGGACTGTCAACGCGCAGCACGATTGCCTTGATTGAACTATCCTTGCGCGCGTCGTTAATGGCTTTGACGAGTGTGTCCGAGCCTACGGATTGTCCGCCGAAAGTCCCGTCGTCGGATTTACCGCCGCCGATTTCGCCCGAAGCGTAGATGACTGCAATTCGCTCGCCTTTGTTAAGACCGACGGACTCAGGGGAAATCTCTTTGTAGGTGCTGGCGGAGGTCAAGCGCAGTTCCTCGTCCTCTTTGAAGCCCAGACGCTTCTTCAATTCGTTTTCAACTTCATCGCGATATTTCGTGCCGTCAATCAAGCCAGCGCTCTCGGCGTCCTTCGCTCCCAACGGCGCGTTGTCAATGAGCGCGCGGACTTCATCTGGAGTTTTCCTGCGCGTTTCGGCGACGGTGTTGACGAAGCGATTGAAGATGTCGTCGAGGATTGCGTTGACGACTTCGCGGTGCGCGTCCGACATGTTCTTTCGCGTAAACTCGTCAGGCGCGTTCTTGTATTTGCCAATCTGGAAAACGTCTGGATAGACGCCGAGCTTATCCAGTGAGCCTCGGAAGAACATCACATCTGCCGCAAGGCCATTGATGAAGAGATCGCCCGTCGGCATGACGTAAACGCGCTCCGCCGCGGTCGCAATGTAATATTCTTTGTTCGTGCCGACTTCAATGTAAGCGTAGATGGGTTTGCCGGAAGTTCTAAAGTCCGCAATCGCGTCGCGCAACTCTTCGGCTTTTCCCCAGCCCGCAGCCAGAAGCTTTATGTCGAGAAGAACGCCGCTGATTCGCTTATCAACTTTGGCTTTCCTCAACTGCTCAATCAGCGATGTCAGAGAAAGTTTATCTCCGCCGAACAGACGATTCTGAAGATTGTCCGGTACGTAATCCGGCAACTCGCCTTCGATTTTCAGAGTGAGCACGCTGTGATCGCGTATAGCAGGCTCAGTGTGACGAAACATCGAGAAGAGAATAGCTATTCCTATGACTACGACCAGTACGAAGACCAGGAATATACTGCCGAGTATAAGGGCTATCTTACGCCCACAAGACATTGCCATATTATTTCCCTATGAACTTGATTTTCCGAATACACAGACGGACAAAGCAGCCTGTGAACTGTGTTCGTGTTTACGCAGGAAGACATGAAAAGGTTTAGAAGAGCAGGGATGAGGGATGAATGAAGAATAGTTTTACTTCATCCTTCATCCCTGCCGCCCTCATCCCTGCTCTCTCATCCCTTCTTTACAATCCAGCCGCCGCCTATAACCTCATCATTGCGATAGAAGACTGTTGCCTGACCGGGCGTGATTGCGCGTTGCGGTTCATCGAAAACTATACAAGCGCGATTATTCTCAAGAGGAGTGATTGTAGCCATCGCAGCCGTGTGGCGATAGCGCACGCGCACCTCTGCGCGAACGGGCGCGGTCGGTTCATTAAACGCAATCCAGTTGACACCCATCGCCGTGAACTCGTCGCTCAGCAACTCTTCCTGATTGCCGACGACCACGCGATTGTTCGGAGCATCTATCGAGATGACGTAGAGCGGGCGCTCGTGTGCTATGCCGATTCCGCGACGTTGCCCAATCGTGTAGCGATGAATGCCGTTGTGTCGGCTTAAGACTTCGCCGCGCGCATTTACGATCTCGCCTTCACCGGGAAGTCGCTCCGTCTCATCTTCAGCTTCAAGGTAACGATCAATGAAGCCAGCGTAGTTGCCGTCAGGCACAAAACAAATCTCCTGCGACTCGGCTTTCTCAGCAACTGCCAGACTGTTCGAGCGCGCAACGTCGCGCACTTCAGGCTTAGACATCTCGCCCAGAGGAAACATGGCGCGCGAGAGTTGCTCTTGCGTCAACTCCCAAAGAAAGTAGGACTGATCTTTTTGCAGATTCCGACCGCGAAGGAGACGATAACGATTCGTCTTCTCATCAAATTCAATTCGCGCGTAATGGCCGGTCGCAACCTTGTCGCAGCCCAGACTCGCCGCTAGACGATCTAAGGAAGAAAACTTCAATCGGCTGTTGCACGCAACACAAGGAATCGGCGTCTCGCCATTCAAATAGCTGTTGATGAAAGGCTGCACCACATCGCGCTCAAAATCCTTTTCGAGATTAAGGACATAGAAGGGAAATCCCAACTCTTCGGCAACGCGCCGCGCATCGTACACATCATCCAGAGAGCAACAGCGCGACGGCAACGCCTCTCCATGCTCGTCCACACTTATCCCGCGCCGCTGATTCCACAACTGCATCGTGAAGCCAACAAGCTCGTGCCTCTCGGCCTTCAAAATTGCTGCGGCTGCTGAAGAGTCCACGCCGCCGCTCATTGCTACTGCGATCTTCATCTTAAATCGTAAAGAGTGAATTAGCCTTTGATATAGGTCTTGGTCGTATGAGTTGTTGTCCTATTAGTTCTCGTATCAATTTCGGTTGTCTTGTCGATATGAACGACTTTAGGCTGTTGCACTTCCATATCGGCTATGCCTGTCTCTACAGCCTCGTAAACAATTGAAAGAATCTGTTCAGCCTTCTTCTCTTGCTCATGTTTACTCAATTGTTCAGACGACTCAAATTCAATAGAGACGGTGTATCCGTCCTCAGTAGTAATAACTACTTTGTAAGCATATGCAGTTGACGTTGACATAACTTTCTCCTCGTTTGCTGGCTTTTTGTAACAAGTGATAAGATGCTCCTCTATTAAAGAAAGCTGGCTCATATCAAACATAAAAGGATACCTTAAACGGGTCGAAAGTTCAGCCTCTCGACTCAAGACTTAAAAATGGAAAGAGCTATTGAAGAGTATCGCGTCACGGGTGAGCCTTATTATCTGGCTGTTGCGCGCGAGGTCGAATTGTTCGAGTCGGCGCACGCCGCTCGCCTGCCTGTGATGTTGAAAGGTCCAACGGGCTGCGGCAAGACGCGGTTCGTAGAGCACATGGCCTGGCGATTGGAGCGCCCGCTGATAACGGTCGCGTGCCACGAAGATTTGTCTGCGACCGATCTGGTCGGGCGATTTCTCCTGGAAGGCGAAGAGACAATCTGGCACGACGGACCACTTACGCGCGCAGTCAGAAACGGCGCTATCTGCTATCTCGATGAAGTCGTAGAGGCTCGCAAGGACACAATCGTAATCATTCACCCCTTGACGGATGATCGTCGTCGTCTCCCGATTGAAAAACGCGGGACTGTCTTGGACGCGCCGGACGATTTCATGCTGGTCGTCTCTTATAACCCAGGCTATCAATCAATCCTGAAGGACTTGAAACAGTCAACGCGCCAGCGCTTCGTTGCAATCGAGTTTGATTACCCACCGCCGGAGATGGAAGTCGAAATCGTTGCGCGCGAAGGCGGCGTTGATGAAGCTACAGCGCGCGACCTCGTTCTAATAGGTCAGAAGGTCAGAAACCTTCGCGGGCACCGGCTTGAGGAAGGCGTCTCAACACGCCTATTGATTTACGCCGCGCAGATGATTGCTCGCGGAATCCCGCCTGTAGCCGCCGCAGACGTTGCCATCTGCTCGCCCATCACAGACGACCGCGAGTTGCAGCGCAGCATACGCGAGATAGTCACGACGGTAATCTGAAGATTGCTATAGCTGGGAGCGCAGGCGGCTCGCCCGGCTTGAGCGCTGCAAGCGCGAATAAACATTAGATTGCAAAGCAATCTTGCAGGCCCATGCCGCCTGCGCTCCCAGCAAGAGGCTTTTCTAACTTGAAGCTCAGAGAATGCTCGTAGCCATTCTGACATCGCTCGCTTTTGTATCTGCGGTTCTAACCATTCTCGCTTCGTATCAGAATAGACGACTCACGCTCTATATCTTCAAGCCTCTGACGATTCTCTTCATCATCGCAATCGCACTCCAACCGAAATATCAGACATCAAATTTTTACAGGTACACGATCATCGCGGCGCTTCTATTCTCGCTTGCGGGTGACGTGTTCCTGATGCTGCCAAATGATCGTTTCATTCAAGGGCTAATAAGTTTTCTCGTGGCGCATATCATTTACATTGCGGCTTTCACAACGGAGAGCGGGCGTGCGCTCTCGACACTGGATTTAATTCCCTTTCTGTTTTACGGCCTGTTGATGCTGCGCATCGTGTGGCCTCATCTTGGGCGTATGCGTGCGCCCGTGATCGTTTACATGCTGGTGATACTTTTGATGGGATGGACGGCTGCGAGTCGTTGGCTCTTGACTGGACAGGAGGGAAGCAGGCTCGCTTTTCTGGGCGCTGTTCTCTTCATCATCTCGGATTCATTCTTGGCCGTTGACCGCTTCAAACGCCATTTCCGAAGCGCGCAGCTTCTAATCCTCACGACCTATTTCACGGCCCAATGGCTGATTGCCCTTTCGACCTAAATTCTCTAAGCTTTTGTCGAAAGAGCAATGAGCGAACACGAAAATCACTTTGATGACATGAGCGAAGAGTCCAATCAAGCAAAGCCGCTTGAGGATGAGTTCGATGCGCACCTGCGCTCTGTCAAAAGTGTAACGGAGCGCCGCACCGTTGCGGGACTTGCGCGTGAGCTTGGAAGTCTTCCTGTTGATACTGCGCGCGCTGCGCTTGAAGTGAGCGCGCAGATTGCGGGCGTGAGTCTTCGCGCAAGCATAGAATTCCTTCGCGCCGTACCTGAAGTTGCGCGCGTGTTGGAATCAGCGGAGATTCGAGCGTGGGGCGAGATGGGACGGAGGCTTGCGATGGGCGATGTTGAGACCGCCGTAAGCTTCTTCAACGCGGGCGCAGACGATTTGAAGAATGTGCCTGTAGATGCGCGGCCTCTGATCTTTCAAGTCTGTTCGCGCCAGATGACGCTTTCAAGCTCTGTCGCTCTTGAAACTTTCAAAAGCGCGCCCACACTTGCTCACTACATCACAGACGCAGACATTCTACGCTCCATCCTGGAAGTTGCTGCGGAGATTTCAAAGCGCTCGGCCAAGCACAGCGCGGAGTTTCTTAAAGCCACGCCGCGCGTTGCAAGAAGAATTAGAGATTTCGACGCAGACAACACGCGACTCTTTCGCGCAGCCGTGTCATTAGCTTCTGCATTCGCCGCTCGCGCAGGCGGCATTGCCTCGGACGCATGGACCGCAATGCCTGCGGCTCTTGCGGGACAAGCGATTGAGAATGCGCTTGCGCTTCTTCGACGCTCAGCAGATTTTCTTGAGCGCGGAGGCGGCGCTGCCCTTCATGTTCTTGTGGCTGGCGGTGAAGTGCTTCGCACTCTGCCAGAAACTTTCGACGACTGGATTAACCTTCTATGGACTGTGGCCGAGCATGGCAACGCGAGCCTGATAGCTTTCATTCGCTCAAGCCCTACGCTTTTTCAAACTTTAACAGGCGAGAGAGAACGCGCACGAGCTATCGAACTCTCGCAGCGAATCATTGCTGTGACACGCGAGGTTGCGCGCG
Organism: Acidobacteriota bacterium; assembly: GCA_003222945.1. Lineage (GTDB taxonomy): Bacteria > Acidobacteriota > Blastocatellia > Pyrinomonadales > Pyrinomonadaceae > QHXM01. Next base: position 1,983 of record QHXM01000127.1, on the reverse strand, counting down.
TTGACGGTGAAGCCGCGCTCGCATGTTTTCGCTCAAGCGCGCGTGCGTTGAAGGCAGCCTCGATAGAACAGTTTGAGCAGTGGGCGCGCGACGGCCTTTCGTCAGAGAGAAACAACGAGCGTGCGCGCCGCAGCTATTACGCTCTTGAGACGCGACGCAGCAACGATGCTCTGCACACTGGCGGCAACGGTCTTGCGCTTGAGACTATCCAGCACCTTCTGAAACTCTACGTTGAAGGTTTGACCGGGCGAGCCGTTGAGATTAAGCCTCTCGCAGCCGTGCCTCATGAGGCGCGCATAAACGATGGTCGCACGATTCATCTTCCATCGCACGTCGCAGAGTTTAATGATGAGCACCTGGATTTTCGTCTATACAAAGTCCTGGCCGCGCACGCAGCCGGGCAGATTGAGTTCGGAACGCACGAACGCGATTCATCGGACCTGCGAGCAAGCTACACTTCAATAGCGGAACTTTACGCGGAAGAGAACGTGGACGCGCGCGACGCTTTCTCGCTCGATGGCTACATCAACGAGATTGAGAAGGGCGAGCGCGCACTCTCGCCAGAAGAGGAAGCGAGGCTCGAAAAGCTTTCGCGCCGAGCGCTGCCCGATGATTCTGATTACCGCGCAGTGCTCGCGCTCTTTCCGCAAAGAGGACTTGCGCACAAAATTTTCGGCACACTTGAGAACGGGCGCATTGATCGCCGCTTGCGCAGAACCTATCGCGGCCTTACGCGCGACCTGAACCTGACGCGCGATCACCTGCGCGCAAACCGTCCGCGCATCGTTAATCTTCCGGTCACGCTAGTTCCCTTCGAGCTTCTTTTTCAAATCACACTCTGCGGCGGCGCGCTCGATGACGCGCGCCAATACTACAGCCAGATTGTCTCCGAACTAGAAACAATCGTCGCGGATTATCTAACGGGCGCACACTCGACAGTCGCAGACACTCTGATGGCTACGAGCCGCGTCTATTCTCTCTTTCAATCAATCGCGCCGGACCAGAGCCAGGAGCAGGCGAACGAAACGGAAGATGATGCCGAGACGGACGAGAGCGACTCCGGCGTTGAAACGCGCGAGGCTGAGACTGTGCCCGAAAGACAATCGAAACAGACAGACGCGCGCGAACTCTTCAACGCATGGAACAATCTTGAGCCGACGGGCGAGCCTGACGACCTGGACGGAGCGCAAAGTTGGACGCGCGCAGAGATTCCAGAGCAAGGCTTGGAAGAGGGCGAAGTCGCTTTCAACTACGACGAGTGGGACAGAGACTTGACGGACCACCGCCTTGGCTGGTGTCGCGTCATCGAAAAGCACGTGCGTCGCGGCGACCGCTCATTCGTAGAGCAGACAAGAGAGCGTCATCGCGGCGTAATCTCTTCCATACGCCACCAGTTTCAGATGATGAAGCCCGAAAGTTTGACGCGAATCGCAAACGAACTGGACGGCGAGGACTATGACTTAAACGCAGTGATTGATTACGTCATAGACCGCCGCGCGGACGGACATCAATCCGAACGCATCTACACAAAACGCCTGCGCCGCCAGCGCGATGTTGCCGTTTCGTTCCTCTTAGATCAATCTTCATCAACTGCGCGCACGATTGGTCGCCATCCCTTGCAGCCCTACACGCATCCTGGCCGCCGCATCATAGAGATTGAAAAGGAAGGTCTGGTTTTGATGAGCGAGGCGCTGGAAGCCGTCGGCGACAGCTATTCAATCAACGGTTTTACTTCCGAAGGACGGCGCAACGTAAAATTTTACGTCGTCAAAGATTTCAACGAACACTATTCCGACGAAGTGATGCGTCGCATCGGCGGCATCAGCTACCAGAACAACACACGACTTGGCGCAGCCATACGCCACGCCGCCGCGCGCCTCTCTCTTCAGGACGCGCGCACGCGCCTTCTAATAGTCCTCTCCGACGGTCGCCCCTACGACCACGACTACGGCGACGCACGCTACGCACGCGAAGACACGCGCG
>QHXM01000126.1 GCA_003222945.1 Acidobacteriota bacterium | reverse complement strand
CGCTTTATTGACTATTCTTCTCAGCCTCACAACAATAGCCGATGCACAAAGAAAGCGTAGGCGTAGTACAGGCTTCACAATCACTTCAGCAAAGGTAAGAACCGATCTTGTAAACAAGACAGTGGCGAACATTCCAGCACGAAATGGAACTCGAGTGGCTAATTGGACTTTCGCTCCAAACGAACGACGAGAGATTGCAATATTGGGCAAGAGCAATGATGGCAATCAAGCTACAGTCACGATTCATATTAATACCGTCGATGCGCAGAGCCAGATGATGGGCAAATTAAAGCTCTATTATGAGCGTGAAGGAAAGACTTGGAATCTTACTTACGTGGAAAACATTGATGCTGCCGTGACCTATCCGCGTACCGCAAATATAAGTCCGCCTATCGACACTTCACCACCAGTATCTGTATCGCCTGCTTCACCCCAATCGAAGGTGACAACATTAGTGGCGAATGAGTTTGCAGTACCACCCAATTACTATTATACAGTGCGCTTCACCATCCCATCGGGAGTTTTAGGTCATATTTACGGGCGTTTTAGGGCAGTGCGCGGCGATAATATTCGCGTTTATGTGTTAGATTCCGATGGCTACGAGAACTTTCAACACGGAAGCAATTTCTCGCCTTACTTTAGTTCTGGCAAGGTGACAGTAGGACCTACAAAGAAAGACCCGCTGCGCTCTCCCCTTCGCAACGGGTCTCTCTTTGGCGGTCACTCGCTTACGTCTTAACTGGAGCGACCGATTCCGTGAAAATTTTTGTTGGAAGCCTGCACGCGCTCTCCCCTTCACATGCAGGCTCCCTCCGCACCGACAACCCGGCAAGAGTTGCCGATACCTACTGAGGCTGGCGAGCGTTCGACGCCGGAAGCGATATGCTCTGGTTGAGCACTACGCCGAACTCCGTGTCGCGCTTGACGACCGCCTCATTTCCTTTTGCAAAGATCGCTCCGGCTGTTCCAAGTCCGCCGCCAACGATTGCGCCGATTCCAGCACCTTTTCCGCCGCCAGCAATCGCGCCTATCAGTGCGCCCGTAGCCGCGCCGCCGCCTATGAAGACCGCGTTGCGCTTGATGATGGACCGGCCAGACACTTGACCTTCTCTATCGCTTCGCGCCGTGTTGGTCGTGACATCTGTCAATGAACCGTTAATCGCTCTAGTCATACCGCTTGGCAGTTGCAACGAGATGAAGCTGACGCCGATTGATCCGGCCTTGCCCTTGCGCTGAGCAGGTATGACCTGCGTGACGCGACCCGTGATAGTGCTTCCTGCGGGAACAACCTCTATGCCGCCGTTTGCATAAACAGGGTCAACCACAGTCGTCGTGAACCTATCGCCCACGCGCGCGTTTCCAGAACTTATCTCCTGATTCATGCGCACGCGAAACACAGTATTAAAGGGAACTGCGTAATAGTTCGGCTGCGTTTGCGTCGCGGGTGGCCGCTTGTACCTGCTCAGGTGCGGACGTGTTCTGCGTCGCTGTTGAGCGAAGGCCGGAAGAGCGCTTCCGACCATGAGAGTTAAAAGAACTATAAAACTCAGAGCGCGTTGCGCCATCTTGCGATTGACTTTCATGATCTCTGTTAAGCCTCCGAGTTAAGCCCGCCTGCGCTATTGTTTGCCCGGCTCTCAATCGGGCATCGCGGCGAGACGTTGACAGCTTGAGCAATGAGCGTGCCACTTACCTTTGGCGCTCCGGCGAGAGTGTAAGACAAGGTATTTTTAAGTTACAAAGGGTAATTCGGGAGGGATTTTAGAAGCCTCTGCCATGCTTGTAAACCATGTGCGTGAGCGTGCAATTTTGGTGCACGATATGGGATGAAAATTGAGGACAAAAAGGGCATGAGTGAGCCTTTCATCAACACAGATTGGAGACAACTAAAACACTCTTTTTTGTATCTAATATTTTGATTGACAAGTTAATTGCTTTGCCAATCGAGGTTGAAAATCAGAACATAAATTGCCGAAGGCAGTTCGCCCCTCAAATCTGATTCTTAACATCAGCGTTGCCCCTTAAAAAACTTTCATCTCGACGAAAAGTTTGGTAAGTTTCAACTAAGGAGATTCAATTATGAGTTTGACCCGAAACCCCTTTCGTTCCCTCGTCGCAAGTTTAGCAATTGTTCTCACACTCGGCCTCCTTTCAATTGGACAGGTCTCAGCGAAGACCGAGAAGACGGCGAATTCCGCAACCGCCAACGTCCACATAAAGAATTTCGGACAGATGGATGATCGTTTCTTTCGCGGCGCGCAGCCGAAGGCAGAGGATTTCAAAGACCTCAAAGCGCTCGGCATACAAACCGTGATTGACCTGCGCGACGATCCTGTCTCTTATGAGAAGAGCGCGGTTGAAGCCCTTGGAATGCGCTACGTGAACATCGCTATGAGCGATAAGAAGTATCCGAAAGAGGAGCAGATTGCGGCGTTCCTGAAACTCGTTGATGATCCTTCGACCGGCAAGTTCTACGTTCATTGTGCCGGAGGCCGTCACCGCACGGGCGTCATCGGCGCTGTCTATCGCTACAACTACTATCACTGGAACTTCGACCAGGTTTACAAGGAGATGAAGGATTACGACTTCTACACAAGCTGGGGACACGGCGACATGAAGAAGTACGTCGAAGATTACTGGCAGCACATTCAGGCGAAGAGCGTTGCGTCAAATGTTGCGACGCCTGCAACACAAGGGAATTAACCGAAGCTGACTCAAACTTAGAATATAAAAAGACCGCTCGAAAATGAGCGGTCTTTTTTTCTGTTTCATATTATCGAATGCCCTGACGCCATGAGTTATAAGCAGTTTCCAAATCATCCAGCGCCTCTTCTTTCTTAAACTGAATCTCGTAAAGCTCTGCGTAGAGGCCGCCGCGCGCGAGCAACTCCTGATGAGTTCCGCTTTCCACGATTCGACCATCGTTAACGACGAAGATAACGTCGGCTCGCTTGATTGTTGCCAGGCGGTGAGCGATGACGATTGAGGTCCTGTCTTCCATCAATCGTCTGAGGGCCTCGAAAACGAGTTCTTCCGAAGCGGCATCAAGTCCGGTTGAAGGCTCGTCCAGAATCAGAATCGGAGCATCGCGTATGATTGCGCGCGCGATGGCTATGCGCTGGCGCTGCCCGCCTGAAAGTGTTACGCCGCGCTCTCCAATCATAGTGTTGTAACCCTCTGGCATCTTCACAATGAATTCGTGCGCGTTGGCAAGCTCGGCTGCGCGAAGGATTTCGTAGCGTGTACCTTCGGGCTTGCCGTATGCGATGTTTTCCCAGACGGGCGCGCGAAAGAGCAGCGATTCTTGCAAGACAAAACTTATCTGCTGGCGTAGAGATTTAACGTCAAAGCTGCGCACGTCCTCACCGTCAATTTTTATACGACCTGAGAGCGGGTCGTAGAAGCGCGGGATTAGACTGATGAGTGTAGTCTTGCCTGCGCCCGTCGGACCAACTAAAGCCGCGACCTGGCCCGGTTCGATCTTGAGATTGATCTCTTTGAGGATGGTCTGATCTTTATCGTAGCCGAAATAGACATTCTCGAATTCTATTTGCCCTTTGAATCGCGGTGCCGGACGAGCGCCCGGCAGATTGCGTACCAGCATGTCTGTTTCAAGCACTTCGCGTATGCGCTCGAAGCCTACGGCGGCCTTCGATATTGTATCCGTCATCTTCGATAGCTCGCGCATGGGCTTGTACATCTTGCCAAGGTAGATGAAGAAGACCAGGAGCGCGCCCGCGCTCAGTTCATTGCTCACGACAAGACGCGCGCCGTACCACAACACCAGACAAGTACCAATGGCTACGATGATTCCAACAATTGGCGCGAGCTTGGCTTTAAGGCCTCGCGCGCGAAGTGCAGTCTCAACGCTCTCCATACTCTCGCGCTCAAAGCGCATCTGCTCGTAATCCTCGCGCGTGAAAGCTTGAACGACACGGATTGATGAGAGGACTTCCTGAAGTACAGAAACAACTTCGCCCTCTTTCTTACGAACAGCGCGCGAAGCCTGCTTGATGCGCCGCGTGTAGCTATAAACGATTAGAAAAAGAACGGGCGCAACCGAAAGAGCAATCAGCGTAAAGCGCCAGTTGAGGTAGAGCATCACGCAGATCATTCCGACGAGCGTGAGTATCTGAACGAGTATTCCGAGCAGCACGTTTGAGATGAGACTCTGCACGGCGTCAATGTCGCTCGTTACGCGGCTGATTAAATCGCCCGTTCTTTTTTGGTCGTGATAGGCAAGGGAGAGTCTCTGAATGTGATAATAAACGGTCCGGCGTAGGTCGTGCATGACCCACTGACCGACGCTCGTCGTCAGATAGTCTTCGGTGTAGTTGCTGATTGCGTCAACGACTGCGATTGCGAGGACGGCAAGAGCGGCGAAGTTCAGGATTGCGAACTTGTCACTTCCCGTTGTGGAATTGATGAAGCCTGCGAGCCAGCCGGGCATGGGCTTTGAGCCGAGAACATAGTCGAAGACTATCTTCAGAGGCCAAGGCTCCAGAAGGTCCATCAGACTCTGGCCTATGACGCCTATGAAAGCAATGCTCAGAGCCAGCCAGTGGGGACGCAGCAGATTTGAAATCTGAATCTTCTTACTCTTCACTGGTTCAGTTCAAATTCACTTGTTGGCTGTAGCGCTCTGCTGCGCTCCCGCGCCCGGAAGATTGACCAACTCATTAATTCTTGCGCGCAAAGCCTGAGTTAGAGCCTGAATCTCTTCAGGGCTGTAATTCGCAGCGCGAAAGGCATCCGCGATCTGCTGGTCGCTCAGGCGCGATAAAAGATCGCCTATCCACTTGGCTTGCTCTACGGTGATATTGTCGAAGAGTGAACCGCTCTTGCCATGATAGTCAAACTGCACACGGCCTCCTTCGACCTTTTTGACGAACTTCGTCTTGATGAAAGTTTCGGGCCTGTTGCGATTATGCGTGATCGCATTTCCGGTCTTGCCGAAGGTCGCGCCCAGATCGCTGATGATGTATTGCTGTTCGTAATTGGTTGGCGCGCCGACAGGTTTGCTACTGTCAGGTTTATCGTTGCCAGCTTTGTTGTTGCCCGAACTGTTATTGTCCGAATTGTTGTTATCAGCTTTGCTCTGATCGTCGGATTTGTTCTGGTCATCCGGCGTACCTGTAGGCTTGTCGCTCAATGTATCATTCGGGGTTGGCAACTTCGCGTTGCTTACAGGCTCAAGCTCGGAATTGTTTACGGGCACAAGAAGGATTTTGTTGTTCTCGTCCTTCAAATCCCAGTTGTTCATCATAGCCATTATCACTATGAGACCCTGCATCTCTTTCGTTCCGGCGAATGGATTGCTTTTCCAACTCCAAATGTCCAGCCGCTTCACAGCTTTCGGGCGAGCCTCGAATCTTACGTTAGCGAAGTCCGCACCGTTGTTGCACCTTTCTACATCCTTGCGAGGCTTCGGAGCGCCTTCGATGTGAACGCAAGGGGCAAGATAATTAATCTCCGTCATGTAGCCGACGGCCCAGACCAGACGCACTGCGGCAGTTTCGGGTTGCGCCTCGTTGCCTAGCTTTGCAACCCAGACTCGTCCAGAGCCGTCGCGCACGCGAAACTTTACAGAGTAGCCGCCCGGCTCGTCCCTATCGAAAGTGACGTGGCTCAGGTCCGGCTTCATCGCATCGCCGCCCGGACCAAGAAAAAGATCGCGCGAAGCAATGTCAGTCGGTTCTTGCCACAGAACCGGCGTGCCCTGCGCGTTTGCTGCCTCTTCCTTCTTCTTTTCAGTCTTATCTTTATTTTGAGCAGACGCGACGAAAGACGAAAGACTTACGGCGAGTAATAACGCTATCAATCCGCAAACGAATCTCTTGTGCAACATAAATTCTCCCTCAGGATAAGCAGTCCGCTTTACTTATCCATTATGAAACTCAACGAAGGACCACTGGCTGTCGAACTCCTCCTCACCCGGCGCGGGACGCACTCGCTCGTATTTGCCGTCCGAAAGCATCACGCGCGCCTTCACGTTGTCGCGCAGGTACGAGGCAAGCACGACATCCTTCAGATAACTCTTGGCCTGCGAATCAAAGACTGGGGTGACGACTTCGACGCGGCGATTAAAATTGCGGTGCATCCAATCGGCGCTGCCTATGAAAATCTCTTCATCGCCGTCGTTGGCGAAGTAGTAGATGCGGCTGTGCTCAAGGAAGCGACCGACGATGCTTCTAACGCGAATGTTTTCAGAGAGGCCGGGCACATTGGGGCGCAACATGCAGATGCTTCGCACGATCAGGTCAATCTGGACGCCAGCCTGCGCCGCAACGTAAAGCGCACGAATAGTCTCCGTGTCGGCCATGCGATTTACTTTGGCTATAATGCGTGCGGGGCGTCCGGCGCGCGCGTGCTCGGTCTCGCGCTCTATGAGTCTCATTGTGCGCTCGCGCAAATCAATCGGCGCGACCATCAGTTGACGGTATTCATTCTGGCGCGAATAGCCCGTTAGGAAATTAAAGAGATTGGTCGCGTCCTCGCCAATCTGCTCGTCGGTTGTGAACAGGCCAAGGTCCGTGTACGTGCAGGAAGTCGTAGGGTTGTAGTTGCCTGTGGCTATGTGCATGTAACGGCGAAGCACTTCGCCTTCGCGCCTGACGACTAGCGTCATCTTGCAGTGTGTCTTCATTCCCATGATGCCATAGACGACGTGCACGCCAGCCTCTTCCAAACGCTTCGCCCACTCGATGTTGTTCTCTTCGTCAAAGCGCGCCTTTAGTTCTATAAGCGCTGTGACCTGTTTGCCGCGCTCGCTCGCTTCAATCAGCATAGGAGGAATGGGAGAATCAGCGCCCGTGCGATAGAGACAGATTTTTATAGCCAGCACGTCCGGGTCGCTGGCCGCCTGAGCTATAAAATTCGTGACGGTCGTGTAAGACGTGTAAGGATGATGCAGCAGGACATCGCGCTCCTTTATTACATCGAAGATGGACTTTCGATAGTTGAAGACTCTCGGCATCACAGGTCTAAACGGCCTGTCTTTCAACTCAGGTCCGCGCACGTCGTAAAGCCCCATCAGGTCCTGCACGTTTATAGGCCCGTCTATTACGTAAACATCTTCATCCGTCAGGTGCAAAACGTCTGTCAGGTAACGAACCATCTCGTCGGGCATTGTTGCGGAGACTTCTAGCCGCACGGGTGTTCCGAAGCGACGCCGACGCACTTGCTCTTCGATTACGCGCAGTAGATCGTCCGCCTCGTCCTCACGAATTTCTATGTCGTCGTCGCGCGTGACGCGAAACGTGTGGCAATCGCCGACGCGCATTCTTGGGAATAGAGTCGAGACGTTGGCGGCAATCAAATCTTCAAGCAGGATGAATTTCGTCTTTGAATCGCCCACAGGCACAAGACGCCGCACGATGGGCGGAACTTTCAGGCGCACGAATCTAGGCTCAATCCTTCCCGTCAGCGAGCGCGTGATGCCGTGCTGCGGCAAGGCTTCGACCATCAGTCCAAGATTCAGACTGCGATTAGAGATGTACGGGAACGGGTGGCTTGGATCGACGCCCTGCGGCGTCAAGACTGGGAAGACGTGCTTCATAAAGTAGTCGCTGAGTTCACGCCGCTCCGCTTCTGTGAGAGACGCGTATGAGGCTACAACGATGCCGCGTTCACGCAGTTCGGGCAGAACCTCTTCGCGCAAACAGCGCATCTGCTCTTCTATCATCGGAAGAAGCTGCTCTCTGCACGCGCCCAGTTGCTCTTCAGGCGTCCGTCCGTCGGGCGATAATTCCGTCACCTCTCCGAAGAGTTGCTCCTTCAAAGCCGAGACGCGAATCATAAAGAACTCGTCTAAGTTCGACGAGAAGATTGCTAGGAATTTGAGTCGCTCAAGCAGCGGCTGTGTTTCGTCCAACGCTTCTTCCAGCACGCGACGGAAAAACTCCAGCAAGCTCAACTCGCGGTTGATGAGCAACTCTTTCGAGCCGCGCAGCACGGGCGGCAGCGCGACCTTACGAACCTCGTCCCGTTCCTCTTTGACTACGCTTTTTTCGCTAGTGACCATCATCATGTAAAAACCTGAAATTTGAAGCGCCGCTCGTACCGAAGTCGGGAAACCTTACGGCAACGTTTAGCGCTCTACGGGCCTTCGCTTCAAAAAATTTTTCCGAGCCATCTCGAAATGATCGAGACCGGCAATAGAGCCTAATTCTTAAAGCAAGATGTATTCCTAAACGTAGATGCACAGGAATAGATTTAGGAATGCTTGCTTTTTTCAGCTTTTTTTCTTGTCTTTAATGTGTAGAAGGGAAAAGAAGAGCGAGTTGCGGAAAGCCTGAGCGTATGAAATCAGTGCTTAAACTTCGCCTCAAACAGTCAATCAGTTCAGAGCCATCGGTTTTAGTCAGGGGCAATTTTGAAGGCAAGAGCGAGAGAGTAAAACTGCTTTGGTGCCGAGGGCGGGACTCGAACCCGCACGGCCTTTCGGCCAACGGATTTTCTTACCACTACGACTTTCGCCGCCTGCTCTCAGTTCGTGGTCTGGACGATGCCTTCTCCTTGCATCCTTGAGGGACGTTTAGGAGGGAGCCGTCTCGTCTCTACACTTTGCTGGAAACAAGTCTTGAGTTTCGGAGTCAACTCGTCAAAGACAACCTTTGCTTTTGACTCCGGGACTTATGACTCTTGAACCAGCCTTAGCTCGGCGTTGCCATCAGCTATTTGCGGACAAATACTGTTAAGGTTTCGCCGACTTTGACTCCATTCACGCAGGCGTTTCCTTCCTGCGTGCTCAAAATTTCAAGTCCGTCGCGTCTGCCATTCCGCCACCCCGGCACCATGATGGGGAAGATAACACGCGCAGTCTTTTCTTTCCAACTTCTTCACAGTCCGCCTCGTCCGATGTTAGAATATCTTTGAACCCGAAGCGGTCGGCCAGATTAACAAGACCCAAAACTTTATGACCGAAGAGCAAGAAATATTTCACAGGTATATACAGAAATCGGGACTCAAACACACGGCTCAGCGCGACCTTATACTTGATGTCTTCCTTCGCACCGAGAAACATCTGTCGAGCGAAGACCTCTATCGCCTGGTTCAAAAGGAAGACCCGAATATAGGTCAGACGACCGTCTATCGCACTCTAAAACTTTTGACCGAAGCGGGCTTAGCGCGCGAGGTTCGTTTCGGCGACGGGCGCACTCATTACGAGCATAACTACAAACACCAGCATCACGACCACATGATCTGTATGGAGTGCGGCGAGATAATAGAATTCTACTCAGCCGAACTGGAAGCCATACAGGAGGCAATGGCCGCCAAGCACCGCTTTGAAGTAAAGCAACATCTTCTGCGAATACTCGGAGTTTGCGCCAAGTGTCGCCGTGAAGTGCGAGAGCGTGATAAACAGGAGATGGCAGGGCAGCCGCATGTTCAAGTCGCAACGGTCGGGGAATAAGGCAAAAGGTAAAAGGTAAAAGTAAAAAGGCAACAGTTAGGCGGAAGCCATCTTTAATAAAATGGGTTTCCGCCTAACTGTTGCCTTTTACCTTTTTACTTTTACCTTCACTTTGTGTAACTTCTTTTTGTCTTCCTGAAAAATATTTAGCGCGAGGCTTCTCTACTGAGGATGGATTTATCGGATGAGTGTTGATATTAGATTTCAGCCTGATGATCGAAACGGTCTTGTGGCCGAAGGCACGTATCTGCTGGACGCTGCGAAGCGGCTCGGCGTAAGCCTTCCGGTGGAGTGCGGTGGGCGCGGCGAGTGTGACACTTGCGCGGTCATCGTTGAAGAGGGCGCAACGTTGCTCTCGTCTTTGACCGAAGCGGAACGAGTGCGCCTGAGTCCTGAGCGTCTTGCGGCGGGCGAGCGGCTTACCTGCCAGGCGAAGGTTGAGCGCGGAGGCGAAGTCGTTCTTCGTCCAGTGCCTCAGACAGAGCGCGCAGAGACTTCCGCTGAGACTGCAAAAGACCTGCGTAAAGATTTTCGTGATCTGCCGCTACAGCGAAAGGTGACGACGCTCGTTGAGCTTGAGGCCGTTACGCTCTTTCAAACTCTGGATGCGATAATCAACGTTCCATTTGCGATTGGCGGAAAGGTTCTGGACCTGATGGCAGTCTGGGGAAGAACTTTGGATAAGCGCGATCATGAACTCAATCGCCCGGCAGAGCACCGTCAACAGGTAGAGGGAAGTGAGACGAGCGAACCAAACGGATAGATAGCGTTGGAATAAGATTTATACGTTGCTGCTTTAGCAAATTCAAATCCTGAGCCGGTCCAGATAACTAATGCAGAAACAATCTCTGAACACAGAGTCAATAAAGCTGCAAAGAAGAATTGAAGCAAAGAGCTTCATGCTTCTGCTCGCACTTGCGCTCTTTTTTCCATCCTGCTCCGGCAACAAGACAAACAGCAATACAGGTTCAAACGCGACACCGACGGCGACGCCAGCGCCTACATCCTCTCAAACAAAATTTTCAATTGACGGAGACCGCGCTTTCGAGCACGTGCGCAAGCAGGTAGAGATTGGTCCGCGCGCTGCTGGTTCGGCTGAGCTTGCGAAGGCGCGCGATTACATAGTTGGTGAGTTGAAGTCTTACGGCCTGAACGTGACGCTCGACGAGTTTACGTCGAAGACGCCCGTTGGCGACCGTAAGATGGTCAACATAATCGCTGAGCTTCCTGGCGAATCGAGCGATGTCGTTATTCTTTCCAGTCATTACGACACAAAACTCTTCAAAGAGTTTCGCTTCGTCGGCGCAAACGACGGAGGCTCTTCAACGGGCACGCTCTTAGAAATGGCGCGAGTGCTTGCTCAAAGCGGCCAGAAACGCCCCTTGACCTACTGGTTCGTATTCTTCGACGGCGAAGAGGCTTTTTGCAAAGGCTGGGATAAGAATGAACCTGATGGCTGCGAGAACGCGGACGGACCAGATAACACTTACGGCAGCCGCCACATGGTCAAACAACTGAAAGAGAAGAATGATTTGAAACGCGTGCGCGCTATGATCCTGCTTGACATGATTGGCTACAAGAATCTTCGTCTTGGGCGCGATGTGGAAATGAGCACGCCCTGGCTGATTGACGAAGTCTGGCAGACTGCGCGCGATCTTGGCTACTCCAAGCAGTTCGTTGATGAAGAGGAAGGCGTTGGCGGCGATGACCACGAGCCGTTCCTCAAAGAGGGAATTCAATCCCTCGACATCATACAACTAAGCACATACGAATACTGGCACAAGCCCGAAGACACGCTCGATAAAATCTCGCCGCAGAGTTTGAAGATAGTCGGAGACGTTGTTCTTAACAGTCTCCCGCGAATCGAACAGCGCCTTTTGAAGACGCGCACCTGAAATTGAAAAAATAGGAGGCAGACGCTCTTGAAGCTATGCTCAAAGCTCCTGACATACTCGTTCCGGTTGATTTCTCAGAATGCTCTATAAACGCCGTGCGCGCAGCCCTGGGCGTAGCTTCGCCCGATGGCGACCTTACTCTGCTTCATGTCATTGACGAATCCTTTGTAAGAGATTCGGTCGCAGCCGGGCTTGGAAGTTTCGATGAGATAACTGCAAGTATGCGCGAGCGAGCCGAAGCCGATTTCTCCGCCATGCTCGAAGGAATAGAGACGGGCGATGTTGAAGTAGAGCGAATGGTCGTCATCGGCATTCCTTTCGTCGAGATTCTGAAGATAGCGCGCGACCTTGATCTGCCAATGATTGTGATGGGAATACGCGGACGCTCAACGATGAAACGTATTGCTGTCATTCCCGGAGATGGAATCGGCCCGGAGGTTATCCGAGAAGCTGTCGGCGTGATTGAGCGTCTGCGCGAGACGCATGGCGTCGAACTTGAGTTGACGCATTTCGATTGGGGCGCGGAGAAATTCTTGACGGAGGGCGTCGCGTTGCCTGAAGGCGCGCTTGAGATGCTCTCAAGAGATTTCGACGCGATTCTCGCAGGCGCGTTCGGCGACCCGCGCGTTCTTTCAAACAAACATGCCGAAGATATTTTGTTAGGGATGCGGCGCGGCCTTGACCTCTACATAAATCTTCGTCCCGTGCGCCTTCTTGACGCTCGTCTCACACCGCTACGAGACCGCTCGCCTTCAGACGTTGACTTCGTAGTCTTTCGTGAGAACACCGAAGGCGCTTACTGCGGCGCGGGCGGATTTCTGAAGAAGGGAACTCAAGATGAGATTGCTACGCAAGAGGAACTGAATACGCGGCGAGGCGTTGAGAGAATCATCGTCGCGGCGTTCGAGTATGCACAAAAGCATGGGCGACGGCGCGTGACTATGGCCGACAAGTCGAACGTTCAGCGATACGGAGGCGATCTGTGGCAGAGAGTTTTTAAGGAAGTCGCCGCTCGCTTTGAAGGCATCGAAGCCAATCATCAATATGTTGATGCTATGGCGATGTTCATGGTGCTTAAACCTGCGCAGTATGATGTGATTGTTACAAGCAATCTCTTCGGAGACATTCTGACGGACTTGGGCGCAGCGCTTCAGGGCGGGCTTGGCATGGCTGCATCGGGCAATATTCATCCCGGACAGGTTTCATTGTTCGAGCCTGTGCACGGCAGCGCGCCGCCTTTGGCGGGAAAATCAGTCGCCAATCCGATTGGCTCTATTCTCACCGCCGCGATGATGCTAGAATACCTTGGGCAAGATGCCGCAAGCCAGGCAGTTGAGAAAGCAGTCAGCGAAGCCGTTATCGCAGGAGAGACAACCCGCGACACGGGCGGCACACTCTTAACAGAAGAAGCTGGCGAGGCTGTGCGGCGTAGAATTTGAAAAAGCAGAATTCAGAATCCAGAAGTCTGAGCGAAAGGCAGAATTCAGAAGTCAGGAGTCAGAAGCCAGAATAAAAGAGAATCCAAAAGCGGGTTGCAGCCTTATTCCCTTCTGAATTCTGAATTCTGACTTCTGGATTCTGCTCTTTCTTTTGACTCCTGGATTCTGAATTCTGAATTCTGCTTTTATGAACAACAAGGGTAAAGAAGCGGCGCAAAGGTTACTCGCCATCATCATCATCATAGCGATGCTGGGGGTCATGGGAATTCCGTTTTCCGTAATCATCTTCTTCGCAACCGTCACCTTCTTCATCTGGCGTGCTGTGCAGCACACGGAGCATCAGGAGACTGGCCGTGTCTTCGAGTTCTACATTGCGGCCAACGATGTCATACGCGACGAGGAGCGCCACTGGTTCGGATTTGAGATTGCGGAAGTCATAGAGCGCGGCGAGCGCGTTCTTCACGCTATGTCCGACCCGCCGCCGCTTGTCTATTTCGCGCTCGGCGCTCTCTATCACAAGGCTGGCGATCACGAAGCTGCCGCAGAGCATCTCTCTTACATCGTAGAGAACGATCTTTCGGATGAGCGCCATCGCGTAGCGCCTTCGTCGGAACTGCGCCGTTACGTTCACATTCTTAGAAAGCTTGAGCGCGAGCCTGCACTTGCGCCGCAGACTATGGCAGCCATACGAAGCCTTGAGCGCGCGCGCCACAATCGCGCAGCCTTTCTTCTGGCAGAGTGCCGCGAGTGCCTGGACACAATACCCTCGCTCGCCGCGCCGCAGTTGACCGATGTTTCATTCAAACAAACCTCGTCAGACGGCGCGCGACTCTTGAAGCCGGATGCCACACCTCGCCAGACGACGCTCGCTCCACCGCCGCCAATCGCAGAAGTGCTGCGTGACCTCTACGAAGAAGAGAAGAAAACAGCTTGAGAAAGGCAAAAGGAAAAGGTAAAAGGTAGAAGTGAAAAGAAAGAGCAAGCCTCTGTCTTTCCTTTTGCCTTTTACCTTTTTCCTTTTGCCTTAGGTGAATGTCTTGAGCGCAGGGACAACCATTGGGAGTTATAGCATCGAAGAGCGCGTGGGCAGCGGCGGGATGGGAGTTGTTTATCGCGGCCATCACCTGAAATTGCCGCGCGAGGTCGCAATCAAGTCAATCAGTCCGGCAAGCCAAAAGGACCTGCGCCGCCTTCGTCATCGCTTCGAGAAAGAAGCCTTCATACAGTCGCAGCTAGATCATCCGAGCATAGTAAAAATCTACGACTACATAGTTGCAGCGCAGACCTACTACATCGTCATGGAGTGGGTCGAAGGCCGCTCGCTCGCCCATCTGCTTGCGCGCGAAGTCTGCCCGCTTCCTACGGAGCGCGCTCTCAATCTCTTCGAGCAGATGCTTGAGGCAGTCTCCTACGCGCAGAGCTTCGTCTATCTGGGTCAGGACCGTTCGTCGCACAAAGGGCTGATTCACCGCGACCTCAAACCAGCCAACTTGCTCATCACATTGGACGACCACGTGAAGATAACCGACTTCGGAATCGTCAAGCTCGTTGGCTCAGAAAAGACCAGCACGGGTGCCAACTACGGCTCTCCAGAATACGTCTCGCCCGAGCAGGCCGAAGGCGGGAGCGTTGACACGCGCTCGGACATCTACAGTCTGGGCATCATTCTTTACGAGATGCTTACAGGTCGCCCGCCATTTCACGATCATGGTGGCCGTCTCTCGCAACTCGACATAGTGCGCGCGCACATTCATCGCCAGCCGCAGCCGCCGTCAAAAATCAATTCGCAAATAACAGGAGAGCTAGAGGCAATTATTCTGAGGGCGATTGAGAAGAGGCCGGAGAATCGCTTTGCGTCGGCAATAGAATTCCTGCGCGCAGTGCGACAGGCGCGCGGGCGCGAAGCGTATGGAGTCGCGCAAAGCGTAACTGTTGCGCAAGCGACTCGAAGCGACGGCAGGACACATGAAATAGTTTCTCCGACCATGGCCGACGCTGCGCGTGAAAATTACTCTACGCAGCCAATCAAGATTGATAGTTGTCCAGCCTGCGCCGCGCCCGTGCAATCGAGCGACGTTCGTTGTCGTCAATGCGGACAGGAGCTAGCAAGTTCGCCCGCAACCGTCAAACTCTCGCGCGAGGAAGCAAGCGAGTGGCGAAGAACGCGCGCCTTCGGCTTATGGCTTGGAGTTGCCGCAGCCCTTCTCGCGCTCGCAGCCATCCTCATCTACTTCGCCTCAACGCGCCCTTGAAATCCAAGTGAGTTTCAAATCAACTTGTGCTAACGTTACCTGCAGCGCAAGAAACCTTCGGCAATATTGAACCGTGAAAAGAAGCGGACTCGCGCGAAATGATGCGAAGAAGATTTATTGTTTCGCGCGAGTTCGCGCTTTCAGCGTGTTTCGCGGTTCATTTAACGGCCTTCTATATTATTTATGCTGACTGCTGAAATCATAGCCATTGGCTCTGAACTCTTAACGCCCGACCGTACGGACACGAACAGCCTCTGGCTGACCGAAAAGCTCAACTCCATAGGCATCGAAGTCAAACTTAAAACAATTGTAGGCGATGACGATGCGCGTCTTGAAGAAGCTATCAAGGACGCCTTGGGGCGTTCGCGCGTAGTGATTACAACGGGTGGTCTTGGTCCTACGGAAGACGACATCACGCGAAAGATTGCCGCACGCGCGATGAACCGAAGGCTCTTGCTCAACGAGAAAGTCTTGGACGCTATACGCACAAAATTCTTGAAGATGGGGCGCGCAATGCCAGAGATAAATTCCCGTCAGGCTATGGTGATCGAAGGCGCAGAGGTTTTGGATAACCCTAACGGCACAGCGCCCGGAATGTATCTTGAGCACGACGGACGAAACGTAGTTCTTCTTCCCGGACCACCGCGCGAGATGCGCCCGATGTTTGAAAACTTCGTTCAGCCGAAGCTCGCAGCTAAAGCTGGCGACGTGCGAGTTGTTCGCCGCATACTTCGCGTAGCGGGAATGGGCGAATCCGCCGTTGACGAACGAATCGCTCCCATCTACACGCAGTACAGGAATCCTCAGACGACAATTCTTTTCAACAACAGCGAGATAGAGATTCACCTGACGGCGCAGGCGAAGACCGAAGCGGAAGCAGAACTCTTGCTCGACGGTCTTGCAGGACAGATTGAAGAAAAGTTAGACCATGCAATCTTCGCCTTTCGCGGCGAGAAGATGGAAGAGGTCGTTGGATTGCGCCTGGCCGTCGGAGGCTTCACACTCGCCGTCGCTGAAAGCTGCACGGGCGGCCTCATCAGCCAGCGACTCACAGAAGTCCCAGGCTCATCAGTCTATTTCATGGAAGGCGTCATCACCTATTCAAACGATGCAAAGATTCGCTCGCTCGGCGTTGACTCGGAATTGATATTGAAGCACGGCGCTGTTAGTTCTGAAGTTGCAGAAGCAATGGCCGAAGGCGTTCGCCACCGCGCCGACACGGATTTCGGCCTCGCCGTCACAGGAATCGCTGGTCCGGGCGGCGGAACTGAAGAGAAGCCAGTCGGCCTCGTCTATATCGCGCTTTCTGACGACGCGCATACAGAACATCGCAGGCTGATGATACCCGGCGACCGCAACCTGATACGCTGGCGCTCATCGCAGGCCGCGCTAGACCTACTACGACGACGACTGATTTAGAATGAAGAGTCTTTATCATGCTTGCCTGCAAGCTATTCATCTTTGTGGCACTCAGGCGTAAAATTATTCTCTGGAACGGATTGTTAACCGGAATATCACTCCTTTTAAGGGGGAAGGAAAATGGCGGAAATTATTATCAAGCATCATGGGCTGAAGATTTTAATTGAAGGTAAGTTCAGCAACGTTTCTGAACAGGATTTATATACACAAGCAGTTGCTAGCCTCATCAAGAAGGCGAAGATAAAGGAATGGCAGAGCTGTTACGATGAGGCTGATGAAACAAATGATGAAGACCGTGATGTTTTAGACGAGTTCTGTTCAGCAGTTCTAGTAGCAGTCGCACATCTTTATAGGTCGGCGGATGATCTTACACAAGATAATCAGGCCAACCTTCAAAAGATTGGTAATCTCTCGATCCCAGAAAATGAGTCCATATTCGGGGCTTTGCTGGGAATAATAGTCAATCTGGGAAATATAAGAGGGATGATGCTTGGTGGCGACATAAGAGCAGAGGAGCCTAAAGATTTGAACTAACTGTTGCTTATTTTGAAGGCTCCTCATCCTGCTGGTATTGAATGCTGTTTGCCGCGCCCGGTTAGATACTGTGTTTGATGTCAAGCTATTTTCGCCCACTGCGGGTCGAATGGCTTGCCTGTCTTCAAGACACCATAGGCCAGATGCACGAGCTTGCGCATCACGGCACAGATGATTGTCATCTTGCTCTTGCCGCGCTCTCGCAAGCCCCTGGTCCATGCTTGAAAGAACTCACTGCATCTGATGGCAGTAATGGCTGGGAAGTAGAGCGCTCGCCTCAGTCGAGCATTGCCGATCTTTGACAGTCGGGTCCGTCCTCTAACACTCGTTCCCGATTGGCGCTCACGTGGCACCAAGCCTGCGTAAGCTGCCACTTGGCGCGCACTCCTATACTGCTTAATGTCTGTGATCTCTGAGAGCAGCAGAGCAGATGTGGTCTTTGCGATACCGGGAATGGAATCGAGCAACTGGCTTTGCTGCTTTAGCCCGCGGTGATTATTGAGATGATTGCGGATCAACTCTTCTGTGCGCTTGATCTCTTGATTGAGATAGGTGAGATGTTCTTCGACCGAGGCGCGCACCGACTCCACTACGATGCCTGAGGAGAGCCGATTCTCTTCCATCACACGCATTTCGATGAGAGAGTCCAGACGACGCACAAGTGCTTGCAACTCTCGCACTTCTGCGGGCAATGGAGTCCAGGCGGGTGGTTGCTGCGCCTGGCAAAAGCGAGCAATCAACTCGGCATCAACGCGGTCTGTTTTGGTGCGCGAAAGTCGGCTCCCGGCAAACGCTTTGACGGCTGCCGGATTGATGACACTGACGGTGTGCCCGGCCTCATGCAGAAAGAGCGAGAGAGAGTCGCCGTAAGTGCCGGTGGCTTCCATGCAGGCGTGAACAGACTGAGCACCTTGATTTGTGAGCCACTGACGGAGTTGCTCAAAGCCAGTCCTAGTGTTTGGAAAGACTTTATGACGGAGCTTACCCGTCAGGTTGATGAGACAGACGTTGAACTTGAGTTTAGCAATGTCGATGCCAAACGTGGGTAATGTCATGGTGGTCAACTCCTGGTCTATAGTTGGTGGCGGCGCGGATCAAACTTGCGGATGCAAGCTCAGCTTCTGTTAGAAGCGGCTTAGGATACTGTCCGACCTCTGGCGCCCTCGCTCTTGGTGGATTTCTCTAACCGACTGACTCATGAAGGTCATAATTCGGGCACGGCTTCTCCGGCATCCCTTATGGACTCAAGCTTGCGGCTTGAGCCGACATCCGTCAACATACAAATTCGGGCGTTAGACCGCTCACTAAGTCAATCTGAAATAGAAGAAATAAGAGTTCCTGTGCCACAAACAAGATAAAGGAAACTATAAACAGAACCTTATTCATCTCAGACAAAGCTTAGAGCACAATAGATAAAACCTCATCTGTCACAAATAGAATTAAGGAAGCTACAAACAAAGCTTTGTTCGCAGCAAGCAAAGTTAAGTCTGCTTAGAATAAACCTTCATTTACTTCTGTGCCTGATCCGTCTTGCTATTGTCTCGCGCTTAGATCGGTGATATAAGGCGACTCGCGCGCTTTCCACCCTTCCTGTAAAGGAGACTCATAATATGAAGACCATCTGGCGTCTATCTCTTCTTGCTTTGATCGCGCTCTTGCCGCTCGCGTCTGTTCATGCGAAGGGCAAGAGCAAGACTCATAAGAGCAAGCCAGCGGCATGTCATCAGGGCACACCCTTTCGAGGCTGTGCTGCTTGCGGAACTGCAAGCGATAATAAACACCGAACGCTGAATGTTCAGAAAAACCGTGGCGTGGCGGTCATGAATCCGAAAAAGATTACCGTGCAGGAAATACGCGACCCTGCGAACAACACTAAGTTCACGCCGAGCAAAAAGGTTTGGGTGACAGGTTTCGTTGCGAGCATTGATCCGGGCGGATTTCAGGAAACATGCAACTGCAAACGAAACGACCTGCGCGACGTTCACATTAACATCGTAGCCGACGCGTCCGAAGCCAATGACCAGACGAAATATGTCGTGGTGGAGTTCACGCCGCGCTGGGAGAAGAAGTTCGGCTTTGACGACAGCGACTACAAGGCAATGCGCCAGAAAGTTGAAGACCAAATAAAGGGCAAGTGGGTTAAATTCTCAGGCTGGATGCTCTACGATTTCATACACGCGAATGCATCGCAAAGCACTGCGCCGAGCAATCCCGTATGCCCCAACGATGGGAAAGAACACACAGGGTGTAACTGGCGAGCGACGCCCTGGGAAGTTCATCCGGTCACGGCTTTTGAGGTCGTCAACGGGCCTTGATGAAACTGCGTTGTCAGTGGTCAGTTGTAAGTAGATTCAGTTATTGCAACTGACCACTGACAACGGACAACTGACAACATTCTAAATCAGCCGCTCGCAAGCCTGCACGAGCATTCCTTGTCGCTGACAATCTTTGCTTGCTATAGTCTCGCATCGCCCTGAAGCAAAGATTTCAAAAGTTGGGCGCGGAGTGCAAAGGCGTATGCGACCCGTGCTGGTTCTAATAGTTTCGTATCTGCTGGGTTCGATCCCCTTCGGTTATTTGATAGTTCGCGCGCAGACGGGCGCGGACGTGCGCGAGGCGGGTTCGGGCGGAACTGGTGCTACGAATGTCTCTAGGCGGGCAGGAAAAGCAGCGGGCATCATAACGCTTCTGCTGGATGCCACGAAGGGCACGCTCGCAGTCGTGATTGCACGCTTCATCACAACTCAGGATTTCGGGGTCAACTGGTGGGTCTCTGCTGCTTCGGTCTTAGCGGTCTTCGGCCACTGCTTTCCCATCTGGCTTGGCTTTCGCGGCGGCAAGGGTGTAGCGACCGGCGTCGGAGTCTTTCTAAGTCTCTACCCGCTGGCAGTCGCTTGCGCAGGAGTAATCTTTATTCTGGCCGTTGCGACGACACGTTACGTCTCGCTCGGTTCAACGCTTGCGACCGCCGCGTTCCCTTTGTTCCTGTGGCTCTTGAACGTCTATGTTCAACCGGTCGCGCAACTCGCGCCCATGATGACGGCTGCAGCGGCTTCGGGCGCACTCATAATCCTGATGCACTACGCCAACATAGCTAGACTGCTCAGTGGCACGGAGAGGAAGTTTAGATGAAAAGCAGAATTCAGAATCCAGAATTCAGAATCCAGAATAAAAGAAAGACCGAAGGAAAGTGGCGCGAGCTTCTTATTCTGACTCCTGAATTCTGGATTCTGAATTCTGCTTTATGACCCGCATCGCAATCGTTGGTGCGGGAAGCTGGGGAACGGCTCTTGGAATTGTAGCGGGGCGTGCGGGTCATGTTGTGCGTCTGTGGTCGCGCAACCCGGATGTGGTTGAAGCGATAAATCAGCGGCGAGTGAATAGCGTTTATCTGGCGTCGTATGAGATACCGCCGGGCGTCGAAGCCACTGATGAGATGAGCCGCGCATTGAGCGGGGCAGAGATTGTGCTGCTCGCTGCGCCGTCGCACGTGACGCGCGAACTGCTCGTAAGGATGTTGCCGGATTTGCGGGATGAGATGATCTTTGTAAGCGCTACGAAGGGGATTGAGGTTGAGACAGGCAAGCGAATCTCCGAAGTCGTGCGCGACGTTCTGAAGGAAAAATTCGAGCCGCGCTTCGTAGCTCTTTCAGGTCCGTCTTTCGCACAGGAGGTCGTCGCGGGTCATCCGACCGGTGTTGTCGCCGCGAGCGATAAGCAGGAAGATGCAAAGCTGGTTCAAGCTGAGTTGAGCTTTCAGAACCTTCGCATATACACGAACACTGATGTCGTTGGAACTGAGATTGGAGGCTCAGTCAAGAACGTCATGGCTGTCGCGGCTGGCATGGTCGCAGGCTTAGGATTGGGAGCGAACAGCATCGCCGCTCTCATCACGCGCGGGCTTGCAGAAATTGCGCGATTCGCACTTTCGCAAGGCGCGCACATTGAAACTCTGATGGGGCTTGCGGGTCTTGGCGATCTTGTGCTGACCTGCACAGGCAATCTCTCGCGCAATCGTTTTGTCGGGCAGGAGTTGGGACGCGGGCGAAGGCTTGAAGAGATCATAAGTGGGATGCGTGAAGTTGCAGAAGGAGTGAAGACAACGCGCGCCGTTCATCATATAGCGAAGAAGCTCAATGTCGAGATGCCGATTACAAACGAAGTTCATGCAGTGCTATATGAAGGCAAGAAGGTTGAAGATGCTGCGTGCGAGTTGATGATGAGACCGCTTCGTGGCGAAACGAATAATAGTTATGAATTATGAGTTTTGAATTTTGAGTTAAGGGCGGAAGGCTTTTAATTCAAACCTCAAAATTCAAAATTAAATTATGGCGGAAGATGAAAAGGTGTTGGTGACGAATCGCGCGGCCTTTCACGAGTACATAATCTCGGACAAGTACGAGGCGGGAATTGCTCTGACGGGAACTGAGGTCAAGAGCGTGATGGAAGGGCGCGTGCAGTTGAAAGACTCTTACGTGGCGGTGCGCGACGGCGAGGCTTGGTTGTTCAACGCGCACATTTCGCCGTATTCTCATGGCAACCGTGCTAACCATGAGCCGCTCAGAACGCGCAAGCTTCTGCTTCACCGGCGCGAGATTGATCGTCTTGAAGGCGAGACGACCACGAAAGGAATGACGCTCGTCGTAACGCGCGTCTATCTGAAGAACAGGCACGTTAAGGTTGAGGTCGGCGTTGCGCGCGGTAAAAAGCTTTACGATAAGCGAGAGACTGAGTTGCGCCGCACGCTGGAGCGCGAGACGCGTGCGCAATTGAAAGAGCGCATTACTAATCGGTAAGATGTGAATGAAAGACTCGGAGGGAAACAATTTTATGGAAGTGCAAACCAGCGCTGGGAATTATAAAGAGCAGGACGTTCAGGCTCTGGCCGTAGCGGTCTTCAAAGACGAGAAGGCGAACGAGGGTATCTTAAAAGAATTGGATGAAGCTTCGGGCGGAATCGTTAGCTCCGTCATCGAAGCGGAAGAGTTGAAGGGCAAAGAGGGTGAGACAGTTTACGTTCACCTAAGCGCAAGCGGCGGCTTACACGCGCGCCGTCTTCTTCTTATCGGCGTAGGTTCGCGCGAAGATTACAATCGAGCGCAGGTCTCGCAGATGGCAGGCGCGGCGGTCCGATTTCTTCGCGGCAAGAATATAAAATCGGTCGGTCTAGTCACGCGCGCTGATGGTGATGCGGAGAAAACTGCCGCCGCAGCAGTCGAAGGCTCGATCATGGGATTGTTTGAGCCGGACAAGTACCGCACGATTGAGAAAGAGGAGCGCACAATTGATCGTCTTGTAATTATAAGTGATGGCGCGGACGCAGAGGCTTTGAAGCGCGGGGCTGAGAAGGGGCGGATCATTGGCGAATCAGTCAACTTCACGCGCGACCTTGCAAACGAGCCGGGCGCTTACATGACGCCTTCAGATTTGGCTGAGAGCGCGCGCGGGATTGCAAACGAGTTTGGTTTGAGCGTTGAGGTTCTGGACGAAGCGCGCATGGAGCAGGAAGGCATGGGCGCGCTCCTTAGTGTCTCGCGCGGCTCGGAAGAGGAAGCGAAGTTAATCATCTTGAAGTACACGCCGCGCGATGCTTCTCAGCAGAGTGAAGACAATCTGCTCGCGTTCGTAGGCAAGGGAGTTACTTTCGATTCGGGCGGCATCTCGCTGAAACCGGGCGAGAACATGGAGTTGATGAAGTACGACATGACGGGCGGCGCGACCGTTCTTGGTGTCATGCGCGCAGTGGCACAGTTGAAGCCTCCGATACCGCTCTTGGGAGTTGTTCCCGCAACGGAAAATCTTCCGTCAGGCAAAGCCACAAAGCCGGGCGATGTGGTCCGTGCAATGTCGGGCAAGACAATCGAGGTTATAAACACGGACGCCGAAGGCCGCCTTATTCTCTCCGATGCAATCTGCTACGCGAAGAAACTCGGCGCTAAGCGAATCGTTGATCTTGCTACTCTCACCGGCGCAGTCTCAATCGCGCTCGGCGACGTGAACACGGCAGTTCTGGGAACGGACCAGGAGTTGATTGACGAAGTGATTACTGCGGGGCGCGAGGTGGGGGAAAAGTTCTGGCAGTTGCCGCTCGATAAGGAGTACACGAAACAGATTAAGTCTGACATAGCGGACATTAAAAACGTCGGCGGGCGCAAGGCCGGAACAATCAC
Source organism: Acidobacteriota bacterium (assembly GCA_003222945.1). Taxonomy (GTDB): domain Bacteria; phylum Acidobacteriota; class Blastocatellia; order Pyrinomonadales; family Pyrinomonadaceae; genus QHXM01. The sequence goes on along the minus strand of QHXM01000126.1, from coordinate 16,687 downwards.
TGCCGCAGCGTTCCTGAAAGAGTTTGCTTGATCATGTGTTACGCGAAGCTCATTCTCTGCATCATCAGCATTCTAGTTGTCTGCGCGCCGCAATCAATCTCTTCTCAGACATCTATGCAGAGCAAACGCATAGTGATTGCTGCCAGCACCGTGCTCGATGGCAAGGGGCACGTGCTACGCAACACTCGAATCGTCGTCGAAGGCTCGAAGATTGTTTCGATTGACCCGAAGGCCGGACCTATAACTTACGACCTTCGTGGCTTAACGGTCTTGCCCGGCTGGATTGACTCTCACGTGCACATCACCTGGAGTTTCGGTCCCGATGGGAAGAATGCTGGAGCAGGAGAGACAACACAATATGCGGCCTATCAGTCAGCTTCAAATGCATGGCTGACTTTGATGGCTGGCTTCACGACTGTGCAGAGCGTCGGCTCGCCAACGGATGTTCCCCTGCGCAATGCGATTGCGAAAGGAGAACTGCCCGGCCCGCGCATTCTCACAGCGGTTGAGCCAATCTTCGGGCAGGGTGAAAAGACCGGCACGCCCGATCAAATCCGCGCCTTCGTAAGAAAACAGAAGGAAGCGGGCGCAGACCTTATCAAAATCTTCGCCTCGCAGAGCATACGACAGGGCGGCGGGATGACTCTCTCGCAGGAGCAGTTGAACGCCGCTTGCGGTGAAGCAAAGAAGCAAGGGCTTCGCACGCTCGTTCACGCCTACAAAGATGCCGTACGCGCTGCAACTCAAGCGGGCTGCACGGAGATTGAGCACGGTACTATGGCGACGGACGACGATCTGAAGTTGATGGCGGAGAAGGGAACATATCTTGACCCGCAGGCAGGGCTTGTGATTGAGAATTATCTACAGAACAAGGAAAAGTATCTGGGCACGCCCGGCTACACCGCCGAAGGGTTCGCGGCGATGCAGAGAGTTTTATCGCTCAATCATGATCTGGTTAGGCGCGCGTCTAAGATTCCGGGACTGAAAATTGTGTTCGGCACTGACGCCGTAGCAGGCGCGCACGGTCGCAACGCTGAGGAGTTTATTGACCGTGTGCGAGATGCCGGAGTTGACCCGATGGCTGCGCTCGTTTCCGCAAACTCGCTCGCGGCAGAAGCGCTCGGCATGAGCAATCAAACTGGCTCGATTGCGCCTGGACTTCAAGCCGACATCATCGCCCTCGACGGCGATCCTTTGAAAGACATAAGGGCTGTCCGCCGCGTAGTGTTTGTGATGAAAGGCGGCGTTGTTTACAAGAACGTCCAGCGCACTGCTATTCCTGTTTATGCAGGCGTCCAGCCTTGACTCCGTTCCGGTGGTATTCAAACAAGGTATTGCAATTCTTTATCACTCCGCCCTCTCCCCCACGCTTCAGTGTAATCAAATGAAGACAGTGAGTGTTCATAAATGATGACACTAGAGAGCGATGAATCCATCATAAAGCTTAAAATTCGCAGGTTTATTGCAATCAAGTCGTTGGCACAGGCATTGCTCAACATCGGCACGGGTCAGGGAAGGAAGGAATACTTTTTTCATTTTGTCCTCGCCCATTAACTCGGAGGCCGCACCGAGTTTATTAACCGATCCTTCCCTGGCTTTAACTAATTAAACTCACTATCGCTCCCACAAAATCCAGCGCCTTTGAACTCTCCGAGAATCATCACGCCTGAGACTAAACCTAAATTTCAGAGGAGACGATTTTGCCCGCCCTATGCTATAGTATTGGCGTCAAAGGGCGAGCCTCCCTGCCCGTTCAAAGCAGAGATTGTCGGGCGTCTCAATCGCAGCTTTTTAATGTTTTAGGGAAAAGCGACGTGGTTGATTACTACAAAATCTTAGGAGTCGAGAGATCGGCGACAGCCGCAGAGATTAAATCTGCCTATCGACGCTTGGCGCGCCAGCGCCACCCGGACGTAAACGGCGGCTCGGAGACTGCTGCTCGCAAGTTCTCACTGCTCTCCACAGCCTACCGTACGCTGATAGACCCGCAGGAGCGCGCAGCCTTCGACTCCAAATGGGAGCGTGAACGCCAGATTCGCAACGGTTCGGTCTTCTTCTCCGACAACATCCACGCACGGCGTATGCGTATGGTCACGGCTCAGGCTCGCTGTGACCGAGTAGTTGAAATGCTCCTGGAAGCGGACCGGCGCGCAAACAAAGAGAGGTCGCAGGCCGTCTTCACTACGGTCACTCTCTTCTTCTCAACCTTCATCGTTGCGATGCTGAAGCCGAAGTTCTGGCAGATAGGCTTTATGGGCCGCACTATCGTCATCACGCTATTCGTCTTCGGCCTGTGGCATCTGGCGTCAAGGCTTCGTGAGTATTTCGAGCGCTACACTTATAAGCCCGAACGCATACACGTCTCAATCATCAACGAGGAAGAAAAGCCTGAAAAGCCTTTCACGCGATTTTCTGCTTACGTCTTTCTGGTCGGCGGTTACGCCCTGAGCATTGCCGCAGGACTCTTCGTTGCCTATCAACTCCATTACGTGATGAACGACCTTACTTTCATCTTCGATCAAAATATAAGACCGGACCTTATCTTCTATCCTCCTATTGCAGTGCTCCTGGTTGACACCATGCACAACTTCGCCTCCAAAGTTGATTCATGATGAGCGCAAACCCGAGGCTCATCGGCGTCATCTCCGACACACACGGAAAACTGGATGAGCAGGTCTTCGATCTCTTCGCAAATGTCCATCGCATCATTCACGCGGGCGACATTGGCAACGAGGAGTTGGTTTGGAAGCTTGAAGGAATCGCGCCCGTCATAGCCGTTCGCGGCAACAACGACGACGATACAATGTGCTTTCCAACAGAGCGCATGGCCGTCATCGAGAAACGAACCTTTTATGTTCGTCACCAGTTTGCAACCGCAGAGAAGATGACCCTTGCGCAGCAGCGCATCATAGAGAAGCGTATGCCTGATGTTGTCGTCTTCGGCCATAGCCACAAGGCATATTCCGGCAACTGGCGCGGCACGCTTCTCTTCAACCCCGGCAGCGCAGGTCCAAAACGCTTCAACCTTCCACGCTCCATAGGAATTCTTGAGCTACACGAAGACAAAATAGAGTCGAGAATAGTTGTGCTTGATTAGTTGGCAGTAGGCAGTTGGCAGTGGGGAGATAAGAACGAAATGTGTTTTTGATTTACTGCCCACTGCCCACTTTTCTTGCGCGCCGCTCGCGTCTCGTGTATATTTCGAGCGAAATCAAACCAGGACAAAATGCTTTTGAGCCGCGCCGTCCGAAGGAGGATGGCGGCGAAGTTTACAGCCAACTGGAGAAGCAACTTACGCTGGTGAAAACTAGAAACGCGTATCCTTCGATACGTAAAATTATGCCGACGGCCTCCCGAACGTCGCCGCCACAGTTTTCAATAAACTGAAAGCGCTGATACTTGGCCGTCGCCCTTTGCAAGTAAGGAGCAAAGAGATGGCTAAGCGATTGACAGAGCGTCAACGTCTCGCCCTGAAACTCGATTCATTGAACGACTCGGAAGTCGTGGAAGTTTTAGACTACATCTCGATCATGGAGTCTATGCGCCGCGCAACGCTCGTGCCCGGAGTCTGGGAAGACGAGCTTGTTGCGGTCCTTGCAGACGGGCGCGAGAATCGACGAGCGCAAGCTTCTTTTGAATGGGAAGCGGTCCGTCGTCGCGCAGAGCGTCGCGCATCGACCTTGCCGGTCCGCAACTGAAGTTTGATGAGAATATCAAAATTTAAGAGAGCCGCAACTCGAATCGTGCGAGCCGTCGTGCTTTTCGGTTGCGTGCTTGTCGCTGTTCTATTTCTCGTTTTCAACGCTCCTGCCCTTTTAGCTCAAGGCTCAGTCTCTTCTTCGCAACTGACCCCGCTACAGTTTGAAATCGAAAGAGAGCGCCGCCGTATGTCTTCAACCGAAACGGAAGAGAGGCGGGATGCTGTCATGCGGCTCGGCGCGATGAAGCGTGCGGACAGTTCTCGCGTCGCTGCAAACGGCCTGCATGACCCTGCGCCGATTGTTCGCGCGACAGCCGCGCGAGCCATCCTTTCATTGCCGCCGGATGAAGCCGCTCAACTCCTTCTTCCTCTACTTCAGGACCACGAAGAGTTCGTTCGTCAGGAGGCGGCCTATGCGCTTGGGCTGACTCGCAGCCGCGCGGCTGTCCTCGCGCTCATAAACGTTATCGAACAGGATAAGAAAGATAGTGTGCGCGGAGCGGCTGCTGTTGCGCTAGGCCAGATTGGAGATGAGTCTGCCGTTATTCCACTAACAAATTATCTTGGCCGCCGGGTCCCGGCTTCGGGCATACTCAATCGCGTCCGTAGAAAAAAGAGCGATGAGAATGAATTCGTGCGGCGCGCTGCGGCTCACTCGCTCGGACAGATTCGCAGCCTTGCGGCAGTTCCTGCGCTCGTTGATGTTCTCAAGGATGAGCGTGCGCCAGACGATGTACGGCGCGAGGCAGCAACTTCGCTCGGTCTGATTGGTGGGCAGCAGGCCATCTCGGCATTGGGCGAGATGCTCACTGCGCGCGATCCGTATCTTTCAAGCATCGCAAAGGAATCGCTCCAGAGGATTTCGCCAGAGAATGTGAAGCGACCATAAATCATGCTGGCTTCATTAAGAAAAAGCGCCGGACATTGAATCTGTCCGGCGCTTTTCAGTCTCAATAATTTTCAGTTCAGTTTTCGGTCTTCTCGCCGCGGCCCTGTCCTTTGCGTGCGGCCTTGCTAGCCTGTGGAATCGGCATCCCGACGCCGCCGGATTTCGTCGCAACGTCTTCCGGTTCGTCATATGTTTCAGGAACGTCGTGTATGAGCGCGCCGCCCGAACGCTTCGAGAAGATGAGCTTCGTGCTGCCATCTTTTAAATCAACATTGACCAGATCGCCCAGCCCTACCTGATTCGTGGCAACCAGATTCGAGAGCGGATAGACAAGGAATCGCTCAATGGCACGCTTCAAGTGGCGAGCGCCGTACTTGAAATCTATGCCCTCTCTCAAAAGCATGTCCTTCGCTGAGTCCGAACACTGGAAGACAAATTTCGTTCCGGCAGAGAGCATGATTCGGTCCTGAACGGCCTGCAACTCAAGTTCAAGAATCTGACGAAGGTGATGCTCCTTTAACGAACGAAAGACCACGACCTTGTCTATTCGATTCATGAACTCAGGCGAGAATTTGCGCCGCGCAGCCTCAACTGCCGTCCGATAAATCTTCTGGTCAACCTCTGTGTCGCTGGGGTCTTTTCCTCCTTTGCCCGGAGCAAAACCAATTCCGCCAGAGATCAACTCGGACATCTCACGCGCCCCCAAATTCGAGGTCATGATGACCATCGTCTTCGAGAAATCAACGCGGCGATTGTCGCCGAGCGTCAGCGTGGCTTTATCAAGAATGCCTAGCAAGAGTTGCCAGAGACTGTCCGACGCTTTCTCAATCTCGTCGAAAAGGATCAGCGAGAGCTTTGTCTCTTCCGTGTGCATACGGTCCAGATTCTCCTGCGTCAGCATCGGGCTTGTCTCGCGGTGTCCCAGATAGCCCGGAGGCGAGCCTATGAGCTTCGCTATCTCGTGGCTGTGCTGAAACTCCGCGCAGTCAATCTTGACCACAGCGTTCGGGTCGCCGAAGAGAACTTCAGCGGCGGCCTCTATGACGCGGGTTTTACCTGAGCCTGTCGGTCCAAGAAAAAGCATTGTGCCGACGGGGCGGTTGGGCGGGTTCATGCCCGCAAGAAAAATCTGGTATAGCCCGCTCATGCGGCGCACTGCGCGCTCCTGGCCCACTATACGGGCCGTAAGCTTTTCCTCAAAATCCTGTGCGCGCGGACTCTTTTGATCCGGGTCGAGGAAGACCGTTTCAATTGTCTCGTTCTGTTTTTCCATTTCCATTGTAGCTAACATGGGCCGTCCTCCTGTTCCATGAGCGGTAACTGTCCTTTGGCGCGTCCTCTTTGAGAAGTCTTACGGAAACCGACCGCGATTGGTTCGGTCCGGCCTCCCCGTGGCCGCCTCAGTTCCAACTCATGCAAAGAACGAACCGCTGTCACCTTTGATGCGCGAGCGCAACGGATATGTTCGCTCATGGTCCACCGAAGGAGTGAAGGCTCTTTCAAGCCCTACGCAATATATGCGAGTCAGCGCTCTTTGTCACCACAAAATATTCCAAAAAACTGGCGAAGAGAGGATTGTACATGCTGTGTCAAGCCCTGAGCGCTGTGACAATTCATGGCAGCAATCGGTTGACAATAAATGTCTGGATACAAAATTCTGGATGGGAATGAGAGTGAGGAATGCACCTAATGGTCTGAACGATTGCGGATTTCGGATTGCTGAATGCGGATTGAAAAAGCGAATCTAAGTTCTTCTCAATCCGCAATCCTAAATCCGCATTCAGCAATCCATTTAGTCGTAATATTCCAACCCAAGATGCGTGATCAAATCCTCTCCGCGCAGGTGGCGCAGAGTGTTCTTGAGCTTCATTAGTTGTATGAAGATGTCGTGCTCCGGGTAAAGTCCGGGCGCTGTTTGCGGCGATTTGAAGTAGAAGGAGAGCCATTCCTGCACGCCTTTCATTCCGGTCCGTTGCGCTAAATCCAGAAAGAGCGCCAGGTCCAGAACGATAGGCGCGGCGAGTATGGAGTCGCGGCAGAGGAAATCAATCTTGATCTGCATCGGGTAGCCGAGCCAGCCGAAGATGTCTATGTTGTCCCAGCCCTCTTTGTTGTCACCGCGCGGCGGATAGTAGTTGATGCGAACGACGTGTGAGAAGTCTTTGTAAAGCTGTGGATAGACTTCAGGCTGTAGAATGTATTCGAGAACAGAAAGCTTCGATTCCTCTTTGGTCTTAAAAGAATCGGGGTCGTCGAGAACTTCGCCGTCGCGGTTGCCTAAAATATTTGTAGAGTACCAGCCGTGAAGACCTAGCATACGGGATTTAAGGCCTGGCGCGATTATGGTCTTCATCAAGGTCTGGCCCGTCTTAAAGTCCTTGCCGCAGATTGAAAGATTGTTTTGATTGGCAAGTTGCAGAAGCGCAGGGATGTCAACCGTAAGGTTCGGCGCGCCGTTGGCGAAGGGCACGCCGGATTTCAGAGCGGCGTAAGCATAGATCATAGAGGGCGCGATTGCCTTATGATTATCGCGCATAGCCTGTTCAAAAGTCGCAAGGGTTTTATGAACAGCGTGCTGCTTCAGAAAGATTTCGGTTGAGGCTGCCCATATCATCACAAGACGCGAGCATTTGTTCCTGCGCTTGAACTCAGCGATGTCTTCCATCAACTGCTCGGCCATCTCCAGCTTGTTTGCGCCCTCTTTGACATTAGTTCCATTCTAGCGCTTGACGTAACTTTGATCGAAGACGTCGCGCATGGGCTGTATCTTCTGCAAAGGAGTTTTAAGTTGCGCGAGCAACTCGTTGTCCTGAACGCCTGCGTGCATCGCGGCTTCGTAAGCGGAATCCGGAAAGATGTCCCACGCGCCGAAGACCAAATCGTTCAAGTCTGCGAGCGGAACGAAATCTTTGATAAGCGGCACGCGATTATCCGTGCGCTTCCCCAAGCGAATCGTGCCCATCTGCGTGAGGCTTCCGATTGGCTCGGCCAAGCCTTTTTTGATTGCTTCGACGCCAGCGATGAAAGTCGTGCTGACTGCGCCCAGACCTACGAGCAACACGCCCAGCTTTCCTTTTGCCGGAGCTATCTCTGCGCCCTTCCTGATTGCCATTACTGTTCCCTCCAAAAATTGATACCGCAATCATACAGGCCGTACGCACACGCGGTCTCAACAAATCTTGCTGAGAATCGTCGCTCGATTGCTAAAAACTTTGGTCAGTTGAAAGTAGTCAGCGATCAGTTGTTCGCTTGTTGCAAAACTGGCTGCTGACTATGGACCACTGACTATTTGACAATCGCTTTACGAAACGCGCGCGGTGTGAGACCTGTTGATTGTCGAAAAGCTTTGGTGAAGTGGCTGGGGCTTGAGTACCCGACGCGCTCTGCTACTTCGGAAATCGAGAGGTCCGTTTCGGCAAGGAGCGTTTGCGCGCGAGTGGTCCGAAGCGTAGCCAGGTATGCGTGAGGCGATGCGCCAGTTAATTTCTTGAAGAGGCGAGCGAAATGAAATGGCGAGAGATAAGCTGCGGCGGCAATCTCTTCGAGCGGCAGGTCGCGCCCCATGTTGCCGTGCATCAGCTCAATCGCTCGTCGTATGCGGCGGTCCACAAGGCCGACGCGAGAGAGTTCAAGCTCTTCGGAGCGGCGAACGTTCGAGTGATGGCGTAGAAGATGAACAACCAACTGCTCGATCAGCGCGCCTATAACCATCTCCTGCCCGGCCTCTTCCTGCATCAACTCGTCCGCGAGGTCCTGAGCCAGACGAAAAAGACGCACGTCGTGTTCGACAACAATTGATCGAAAGCTTACGTTTGCGCCCGCGCCAACGAGTGCCGTGCGAGCAGCGCAGTCGAGCACAAGGGAGGGCGAAATCGTTAGCATCAAATATTCCGCAGTGCGCGCGCGCGCGCTCAAGCTGCTGCCCGGATCGAGTAACAGTACGTTACCTTTACTGAGTTCAAACGCCTCTTCTTCGCCGATTGCGCACTGAAGGTTTCCATTGAACTGAAAAACGGAGACGTAATCAGCGCGCGCTTCGCTTATCAACCGGACGTGTGGTGCGCGCTTGAAATGCAGCGCGTACTGTGAGCGAAGGAAAACTCTGTCTGATTGTGCCTTTGGCTGGCTCATAGAAGAAAAGGATGAAGGATGAAGAGAGACGCGGGGACATGGTGATGCAGCGACGCGGAGAAAAGAATTGTGGACGGTAGTTGCTCTTTCTCGTCGCGTCGAAGCGTCTCCCACTCTCGGCGTCTAGCCTTTCCGCCTTCCGCCTTCATCCTTGCCTTTCATCAACTCTGAACGACGGGCAGACATCTTCGCCGGATTGTTAGTGATGATTGCATGAATACCGTCTTTAATCGCGGATTCGATCCAATCAGTGTTATCCACAGTCCAGACGACGATTCTTAATCCACTTCTGGCCGCATGTTCGACTGTTTTACGTGTAACCAAACTGTGATGCAGCGCTATCTCTTCCGCTCCACAAAATTTTGCTCGATCAATCATCTTGCGCATGGAGGGAGCAGGTTGCGTAAACCTTCGGTCAAATAGTGCAGCCGTGCGAAAGCCCGAATCAATTCGTTTGATTTCGGCAATCGCCCCGTGGTCGAAACTCTCTACCACCGTGCGGCTCTTGAGCGAATGTGCCTGAATAAGTTTCGCAACCTCAGCAGCCATTATAGAGCGATCCTTCGGTACACACTTCAGTTCGACGTAGAGAATTGCCTCGCCCTCCTTCAACATTTCAAAGACGTTTGAGAGCAGCGGGATTCTGGCCCCGGCAAACTCCATTTTAGCTTGCAGGGGACGATAAAGATTAAACCACGTACCGACATCAATCTCGCTCAACTCCGCTGACGAGAGGTTGGCAATCCGCCCTTTTCTCAAGGCCGTGCGCTTGAGCGTTTCGTCATGTATGACCACGGGGAGGCGGTCGCGCGCAATGCGAACATCAAACTCAATTCCGTCCGCACCGTCATGCAAAGCTCGCTCAAATGAAACGAGAGTATTTTCCGGCGCGACTGCCGCAGCACCGCGGTGACCGATGATGAGCGGCTTCATACGGACCTGTAGGTTCGATAGTCTAACTCAGCGAAGATGTTGTCGCGGGATTCGATCTCTTCGAGGCGCTCGCCGTCAATGTGTCCCTGTTCGATGCCGTCCGCGAGAGCATTGAAGCGGCGTATGTGCGAGCGGAAGCGGCGCGTGGCGTATTCGACCGTTGTGCCCTGATAAATCTGGAAAGCCCAGTCGCTCGATTCCGCGAGCAGTAGTTCGCGCGCGGCCTGATTGAGAGCGCGACGCGTCGGTTCATCAGTCTCCGCGAAGTGGTTTGCGAGAGCAGTCATACGCTCTTCCGCCGCCTGCTGGTGCGGGTACATCCAGGAGTTTAGCTCGTTGAGCCAGACTTTGAAGTAGCCATCTTCGCCCCAGGAGGATTGAGAAGGCTGCTGGGTCTGAATCGGGATTCCTGAGTCAAGGAAATCGCCGGGCGCGATTGCCTCCACGTCGTTCTGGTCCCAATGAAGCTTGCGAAAGACGAAATCAATGAATTGTGGTCCTTCGTACCACCAGTGGCCGAAAAGCTCCGCGTCGTAGGGCGAGACGACGAGCGGCGGGCGACCATTGAACTGTTTGCGAAGGTGTCTAGCCTGCTTGATGCGCTCCCAGACAAAGTGGCCTGCGTCCTGCGCAGCACGTTCGCGCGCAGCCGTTGGGTCGTAAGGAAGTTTCATATCCTGCGCTACATCTTTTCCGCTAATGCGATGATACTTCAAGCCAAGATGACGACGCTCGCCGTTCGAGTGTAGATGCGGGAGAAGGTAATCAATGGGCGCGTCCCAGCCTAGATCACGATAGAACTCACGATAAGCGGAGTGGCCCGGATAACCTATGACGGAACTCCAAACCTGCTGGCTAGTCTCAAGGTCGCGCGCGAAGACCGCGACACCGTTCGGGCAGCGCACGGGCGAGTGAACGCCGTAGCGCGGGCGCGGGTCGCCGTAGAGAATCGCGTGCGCGTCGGAGATGAAATATTCAATCCCTGCGTCTGCGAGCAGATACTCGATGCCGGGTTCGTAGGCGCATTCGGGAAGCCAAATGCCGCGCGGGCTGCGTCCAAAATGTTTGCGGTAGTTTGCGACAGCAACGCTCACTTGCGCGCGTTTCGCTTCCGGCGTGGAGATTAGAGGGAGAAAGCCGTGCGTTGCGCCGCAGGTGATTATCTCAATGACGCCCTCGTCCTGAAGCTCACGAAAGGCTCGCACTAGATTGCGATTGTAGCGGTCATTCCAGAGCGAGAGCGCAGCGCTCAACGTCTCGTTATACATTCGAGCGACTGCTTGAAACTGAGGAGCTTCGCGGCTTGAGCGCTCAACCTCTTTCTGTGCGAGCGCAAGCAGATTTTCCAGATGGCGCGTGTAACGCTCTTGAAGGAGCGAGTCCGAAAGCATCTCGCAAAGAGGCGGCGAGACGTTCATGGCAAGACGCGGGCGAGCGCCGCTCTCATACAGATTCGAGAAGGCGAAGATGAGCGGAAGGTAAACTTCGGTAATAGCTTCGTAGAGCCAGTCTTCTTCCAGAAACTCCGGGTGCTCAGGATGGCGCACGAAAGGCAGGTGCGCGTGCAGGATCAGACTGAAATAGCCGGTCATAGGGTAAAGCAGAAGTCAGAATACAGAATACAGAATACAGAATAAAAGAAAGAATGGCTCTCGGCCTTATCCCTTTCTGGCTTCTGGCTTCTGAATTCTGACTTCTGCTTTTCGTTCTGCCTCCTGAATTCTGCTTTCACTTCATCCTTGCCCCGCTCATGCTCGGCATCCAAAGATGAAAGGGTTTGAGCGGTAAGTTGATTTCGCTTGCGCCGACGACGAAGCGTGCGGCGCGGCGCATGGCTTCAAGATTCTGTATGCCAAAGCCGGTCTGCTCCATCTCTATACCGAGCGCGTCGCGCAGGATTTCGATGAGACGCGCCGAGTCAACCGCCGCACTTATCTCGCCAAGCCAGCGCGCCAGTCTTTCTGAAAGAGCCGACTGAAGATCAAGCCTATTTACGCCCAGAGCAAGAGACGCAAGAAGCCCGCGCATCTCCGCCAACTCCTCCGCGCTCATAAGCGGCAAGTCCGCTCCTGCGAACTCGCGCGCAACGCGTCGCGTAGTCCTGTTGCTCGTGGCAACATCCGCCGCTTCGAGCGAGACTTCGAGCGCGTCGCTCACGTAACCCGAATCGTCCAGAACACGCGCGAACTCTTCAGCAGAGACCTGAAACTCAGGCCCGGAATCCGCACGACGCGAGACTGTGGCGCGCGGCGTGCGCGTTACGGCTGATGAAAGCAAGCGAATGAAGGCTCGACCCTGCGCGTGGAATCCAACGTCGGCTCTGTAGGAGCGATCCTGCTGCACGTCAAACCAATGAGAGCGGATGGGCGATGCATAATGAAGAATCTCGCCGCCTGTCTCTAAATCAATCAGCTTAACAGCGAGCCTGTAACGGTCCGCCTGCAAGCGAAAGGCTCGACGCAAGGTCTCAAAAGGGTCTTGCTTGAACTCCCAGTAGAGAAAGAGTCTGCGCGGGGATTGCGCGAGCAGGCGTATGCGGTTGGCCGCATACGTCGCAGGCAGCGGCTCGTCTGCCTCAGCTTCGGCGAGTTTGTCGGAGATAATCGCAGGCGGCAGCGGTGGCGTCGGAGCAATCGCAAGAGAGGAACTTCCGGGAAAAATATAGGGCATAGTTGTCCTTCACGTAACGTGCTCGTTCATGGAACGAATGCACTTTATAAACTCAAAACAGTTTGTCTCAACTGAGCAGGTTAGTTTTACCGAGAACGGGCGCAGTGTCAACAGCAGGAAGAGCAAGGCGGAAGACGGAAGAAAAGGGAAAAGGTGAAGGGTGAAAGGTGAAAGGATTTTACACTTTGCCCTTTAACCTTTCCCCTTCTTTCTCATCCTTCGTCCCTGGTTTTACGGCCCGACTCTCATCAGGTACTCATTCGAGCGGATGAAGCCGTCTATGATGAGGCGATAATCATTACCAGAGGCGTTGAGTTTGTCTATCCAGAATTGGTAGTCCGCGTCCGGGTCGCGTCTAAGGAACGAGAAGTATTGCATCACAACGAATGCCTGATTGAAGAACTTCGTCTGGACCTCAGCGCTTTCCACAAGCTGACGTAACACCTGTTGTCTTGTCAGAGTATTGTTAGATAGCCCGGCTATCCAGGCGCTTCTCGTAGGGTGATTGGGCAACCCTGCGGTCTTCAGAAGCTTATCCACATAACCCGTCGGATCGTTCAATGTCGCATCGTAAAGATTCTTAAACTCCTGACGCGACATGAACTGATCCACGAAGGCGCTCTTGTTGGCTTCCAGTTCCGCGTCGTTTAAGAATCCGCTCAAACGCGCCATGTCTGGAATGAACTCGTTGTAGTTCGGGTTTCTTCCAAGTGCAGCGGTGTAGAAGCGGAAGATGAAGTAGGCGCGATCAATGAACTCTGCGCTTTGGATGAACCCTAAAGCTACTGCTATGCGGTCGCATGATTGTCCGTTTGCATCTTTGCCTGACTGTGGACAGTTGTTCAGTAGGCTCTGCCATGATGGATAGCCTATGGGGTCTGGCTCACGCCCCAGAAAATCTATGTAGAGTTGTCGGACGAAGAACGCGTTATCAATAATAGGATTAGGCTGAATGCCGTTGTCGTCGTCATTGATCGTGATGGTGGCTGAGGCTTGCGTACCTAAACTGCCGCCTGTCGGGTTGGACAGATTTATGTTGAAGGTCTCAGGACCTTCCACCCACACGTCGTTGACTATGGGGATGAATATAATCTTAGAAGATTCTCCAGCCGCGAAGCGCAATGTGCCGACTGATATTGCGTAGTCGCAGCGCTGCGATGCCATGCCTGTCACATGCGAGCAGGGCAGAAGCCCGGACGAATCAGACGTTGCGTAATCTACAGTCGCAGGATTGGAAATGTCTCCCAGACGGTTAACTGCAATCACCGCGTGCGACCCGTTTTCCGCAACGCTGTAGGTTGAAGAACTGAACTGTACTACCGGCGCGTCGTCATTAAGGATTGTGCCGGTGGCCTTAGTTCGCTTAATGATAGCGTTGACAGCGCTGCTTAAGTTGACGAAGAAGATCTCGTCAGGCTCGGCCACCGTGTCGCCGTTGACTTTGACGGTTATGGTCTTGGTCAGGTCTCCGGGATTGAATGTTAATATGCCGCTTGCTGATTGGTAATCGTTATTAGCAACTGTTGCCGTCCCGTCTGCTGTCGCATAGTTTACTGTGACGGTCAGGTTGCTTGCTGCTGACAGAGTAACGGTGAAGTTGAAGTCAGTTGTGCCCGCATTGCCTTCGGGCAATGTAATGTCTTTGATGTCAAGCGTAGGTTGCGAGCGTACTGTCTGACCATTTGCTAGTGTGCCTGTCGAAGCGCCGAAGTTTACATCACCGCTGTAAATGGCTCTGATGGTGTGCGGGCCGGACGATAGCGATGAGGTTGTGAACGTCGCTACTCCGCTTGAGTTAAGTGTGACGGCATTGCCTATGTTGTTTCCATCGTCTGTAAACTGAACTGTTCCTGTGGGCGTGCTAGTGTTTGCGGGGCCTGTAACGGTTGCCGTAAATGTCACGCTCTGGCCGAAGTCTGAGGGATTCTGCGACGATGTGACCGTTGTTGTCGTCACAGCTTTGTTGACTGTAAATGATTGGTCAACAGGAGTCGCAGCATTATAGTTGCTGTCTCCTGTTTGCGATGCTCTGATGGTGCAGAGGCCAGCGGCTAAAAGGGTCACGGTGTTGCCGCTCACTGTGCATACCGAAGTCGTCTGAGAACTAAATGATACGGACAAGTTTGACGAAGCCGTTGCGCTGACTGTGAAAGGCGCGTCCCCGTAAGTCTTGTTTGAAAGAGCGCCAAAGGTAATCGTTTGATTTGACTTTGCAATCTGGAAAGTCTGCGGAACGTCTGCGGCGGCGCTGTAGTTTGAATCGCCTGCCTGTGACGCAGTGATGGTGCAAGAGCCTGCGCCTGTAAGGTGAACTTTGCTCCCAGTGATTGTGCAGTTGCCGGTTGCTGCGAAGCTAACTGTCAAGCCGGATGAACTGCTCGCGCTCACCTGAAAGTCGGCGTCTCCGAACGTCTTGTTCGCAAGTGAGCCGAACGTGATCGTCTGGCTAGCCTTCTGCGCTGCGACGGTCTCCGTGACCTGCGGCGCTGCGTTGATGTTGGCATTGCCCGCCTGATTATAGATTACAGAACAAGTGCCCGTGCCGCTCGTCATGGTAAAGGTCGCGCCGGTGTTCGTGCACGCGCCGGAGCTTGTGTAGGTGACAGGAAGGCCGGAGCTTGCTGTCGCGGAGACTGTAAACGTTGTGTTGTAAGTCGCACTCGACGGCGCGTGCGTGTTGACCGTGATGGTTTGATTGGCCTTCGCGTTTGTCAGATTAAAAGTAGCAGACGGCAGACCGCTCGGAAGAGTTGCAGTTACACTATAGCTGCCAGCCGTTCCGTTCGCAGTAAATGTGGGCGCAGTCGCAACGCCGTTTACGTCTGTAAAGGCTGATACTGTCGTTACGTTCCCCGTAAATGTGCCGCTCGCTCCGCTCGAAGGAGCAGTGAAAGTCACCTTGATGTTGCTTCCCGGCTGACCTTCGACTATGACTGTAGCTTTCAGAAGTGTAGCGAACTGAGTGTTGATGGTTGCGCTCTGATTGTTACCAGCCGTAGCAGAGATAGAGTAGTTTGCTTCAAGCGCGCCGATGTCAACTATGGAGTTGATGATTCGCGGGAAGCCTGTGCCTCGCTGGTCCGTAGCCAGAGGGCTGCCGCTCTGATCTCGTGCCAGATCATTGCTGCCAGTATTAAGAGCGGGGCTGTCCGATAGCAGGAAGTGCGTCTTTGTTGGGCCACCGTTGTCAGCGAGCGGTGCAAGGCGCGGATCAATCGGATTTGCGGCTGTGCCTATCTGATTTCCATTCGTTCCGTTACTGATGTCTGTGGAGAGTCCTGTGTCAACGCCGATCAGATTATTCGAGCTACCCGGATCAATGAAGCTGGTAGGGACTAGAGGGTCGCCTATGAGAACAAAGAAGTCGTTAGGCGTCGTTCCTGGACTTGCGCCTTTGAAGTTACCTGCGACAATCGTGTTGTTCACAGTGATGCCGCTGTCGCTCATCTCGCTGATGCCGCCGCCATCGCCCGTAGAGTCGCCGTCCGCATCTGCGCGGTTATTGGTGATCGTTACGTTGGTTAGCCGCGCAAGAGAATTCCCGCTGTTCAGAAGGCCGCCGCCATTCGTATCAGCCGTGTTGCCTGAGATGGTGCTGTTGATAATCTTTAGCGTTCCGCCTTCGCTATCAATCGCACCGCCCGCGCCTGCGATGGCATGGTTATCTGTAAATGTGCTGTTACTGATGACTAGATCGCCTAAGTTATGAATAGCGCCGCCGGAGTTGGACTGCCCTTTCGTAAAAGTCAGGTTAGAGATTGAGAGCGCGCCCGTTTGAGCAATATTGAATATGCGACTGTTGTTGTTTCCGCTGATGACGAGGCTCTTCGTCGTAGGTCCTTTAATCGTCAGGTTCTTATCAATGAGGATTTCACCATTCGTTAATGTGATGGGACTTGTGACCTGCGCCATATCGAAAGTGATGGTAGTGCCGGGACAGGCATCCGAGATGATCTGGCGCAAAGAGCCTGCACCGTTATCTGCGTTAGTGGTCACGACGGAAGTGGCGAAGCAGACAGTAAAGCTTGTAGGGTCGCTTGAGCCGCCGACTGATGGGTCGTCTGTCAAAGCTGTAGCCTCATTCGTGCCGTTGCCGTCCGCATCGTAGCTGATCGTACCTTGATTTGAGATGGTCTGGCCTTGAGTCCCACTATTAATCGTCGCAGTTATAGAGATGGTCACGGAGTCCTGCGCCGGTATGACGCCATTCCATGTAACTGTGTTCGTTCCGGTATTGGCGGACGCAATGCCGCTACTTGCGTCTGCGGAGACTAACGTCAAGCCGGAGGGAACCACGTCCGTAAACTCATTGCCGGAATTGTCCTGCTGATCGGAGTTGCTCTGGTTCGAGAGCACGACAGTAT
>QHXM01000015.1 GCA_003222945.1 Acidobacteriota bacterium | reverse complement strand
ATAAGAGGTTGGATCGTGAACCTCGCCGCGCAGCCACTCGTCGCCCGTAGAAGTTTTATCACCAACACCGCCAAGATAATTTCCAGCCGCGCGCTTTGTCTCAGTCGGAGCGATTCGAGGACGCAACTCCGCTCGCGGACGAAAACCTGTCTCGCGCATTCCAAGAGGCTCGAAGATATTCCTGCGCGCAAATTCGTCCAGCGTCATCCCGCTCACGCGATGAACGACTTCACCGAGCACTATGTAGTTGATATCGCTATAGACGAAGCGCGTGTCAGGCGGATTGCGCAGAGGCTCTGCGGCCAAGCGTTTCATAGCCTCGTCATATCCACTCCACTTTTCACTCAAATCGAAATCCGGTGCGTAGCCAGAGCGATGCAACATGAGTTCTTCAATCGTGATTCGATCACGCGACTCGCCTTTCAACTCCGGCAGGTAAAGTGATACGGGATCGCTCAGACGAAGCTGCCCGCGCTCAACTAAGATCATGATGCTCGTCGCTGTGGCAATGATTTTAGTCAAACTCGCAAGATCAAAAATTGTGTCCGTCGTCATTGCTTCGCGCACGGGCAAGAGAGCGCGCGAGCCGTAAGCCTTGCGCCACACTACGCGACCGCGCCGCGCAATTAGAACAACACCGCCCGGCAACTCATTCTTTGCGATTGAGTCTGCAACTGCGCTGTCAATTCGCGCAAGTTGGCGAGCGGACATCC
Organism: Acidobacteriota bacterium; assembly: GCA_003222945.1. GTDB lineage: Bacteria > Acidobacteriota > Blastocatellia > Pyrinomonadales > Pyrinomonadaceae > QHXM01. Next base: position 3,758 of record QHXM01000015.1, on the reverse strand, counting down.
CTACGCTCGCGGGCGGAGCGAGCGGCAAGTTCGTTGCAGATGTTTGAATTGATAATGCTAAGAGCAGCGCTAATGCACAAAGACGCGCCGCGCCTTTCGAGAGCGGCCTGAAGTTATGATGGATTGAAGTCATTTATTGATAAGTTCCGCAGTTCTCTTCTCAACAGCTTTCATCTGAATCCCTGTTCCGCGCACGTAGAGCGAAGGGAGCGTTATCGGGAGTCTTCCGGTTATGTCGCTACTTCCAAGCACTGCGCGAGCCGCAGCCTGTTGCAGAGCAGGCATGTCACCATAGGCGACCATGTAAGTCTTCATCGCAGGAAAACTTTCGAGCACATATGGATTTCCAAAACTGATCCCAAGAACAGGTCTGTTCCGGCTGAGCAGAGCATTAAGAGCGCGCACGCCCGGCTCAGGCAGACCTATGCTCGCAGACTGTCCTGTGCGAACGCGACCGTAGAGCGAAGCGATGACAAGATCAGCACCCGAAGCTCTTTCAATGGCCTTCTGAACCTCTGCATCTGATGAGCGGTCGTCCAAGACAATAGTTTCGACTCGACGACCTGCGCGCGTCAGTTCAGAAACGAAAGGATTGCTTATGAAAGCGCGGTCGTCGCCGTTCGTTATCGCAAGGTTGAAGATGCGCGCGTCTGTGCGAAGATTGAGCGGCAGCAGCTTCGCGTCGTTACGAACGAGCGTGATGGCGTGCTCTGCAATCTCGCGCGTAAGTTTCAAAGCTTCAGGCGAAGAGACAACGCGATCAATCTCGTCAATCGGCGCGATGCGTTGCTTAACGAGACCTAGATCGTACTTCGCAGCAAGAATTTTTCGCGCGGACTCTTCAATTCTCTTTTCCGTGACGCGTCCTGAACGCACGGCTTCGCGCAAGCCTCTTATGGCAGGCTCGGCGTCCGCGTCCGCAGGCTTGAGCAGCATGTCTGCTCCAGCGAGCACGGCGCGCACGGCTGCTTCGTCCTGTTTGAAGTAGATCGTTAACCCGCTCATGTCCATCGCGTCCGTGACGACTATTCCGTTGAAACCAAGATCGCGGCGCAACAGACCCGTGAGCGCGGGCGACATGCTCGCTGGTGCGGTCGCGTTCTCTACAATCACTTCGCTGTCTGCATAGGTAGGTTTGTAGTCGGGCTTTCTAGGAAGCGGAGTTATCTGCGTCGGCTCAATCTTCGGTACGGCAATGTGGCCCACCATGACGGAGCCAACTCCTGCATCAATAGCAGAGCGAAACGGCACAAGCTCAACGCGGTTCAAATCCGCGAGCGAGAGATTTAGAATCGGCAATCCACGATGAGAGTCTGTCGCGGTGTTGCCATGTCCCGGAAAATGTTTGGCAGTTGCTATTACACCTTCGTGCTGTGCGCCTTTGATGAATGCTGCGACGTAGCGCGCCACTTCCGCAGGGTCTTCGCCGAATGAGCGAACGTTGATGACGGGATTGGCGGCATTGTTATTGACATCAACTACGGGAGCTAGAATCTGTTGAATGCCTAGAGCGCGTGCTTCGCGTGCAGTTATCTCGCCCATGCGTCGCGCGTAGTCTGGATTTCCGCTAGCGCCAACGGCCATCACCCATCCGAAATCCGTAGTATCAAAGAAACGCATCCCGGAGCCGCGCTCAAGGTCAGCCGAAACAAGAAGCGGGCGATGTGCGAGGCTTTGCATTCGATTAAGTAGAACGACGGATTCATAAACAGGGCTGCCGAACAGAACGATTCCGCCGACGTGATTATCCTCTACCTGATGACGCAGAAGCCCGAAAGCTTCGCTCTCCCGATTTAGAAAAGTCGCGTTGACGCCAATTGAGATGAGTTGCCCGATCTTCTCATCTAGCGACATCTTTTTGAGTTCACCGTCAGCCCACTTGAGAGCTTCTTTTGATGGATGTCGCGGATACTCCGATGCTAGAGGGAGTGTGTGCGGCGATGAAACCAGCAATCTAGTGTCAATACGCTTCAGTGAAGCTTGACCGATAGCTGAGATGGAAGTTGCGAGGAGCGCGAAGATTGTGATTAAAGCTACGACGATGTTTCTGCGGTTTCGATATTGGATTCGCATGGCTTGATAAAAACTTGTGTCTATAAAGATTGTGTGATTATTCTAACCTTCTGCCGCAGAAGTCGCTACTTCAGAAGGCTTACCTATCAAACTCACTCCGTAACCAACCACGAAACAGACGGTCGTTCCTGCAAGCACATACCATGTCCACGCGAGCGTCGTCTCAAGCCAGATCATCAACATGAAGGCCAGAGACAGAGCCATGCCCGTCATCACGCCTCTTTGATTCGCACGTTTGGTGAGCACGCCCAACAGGAACGCGCCAAGCATCGCGCCGTAAGGAAGTGAAGCGATTGAGAGCGCTGTGTTGAGCACAGATTTTGTAAAAGTTTTAGAGACGATGGCGATAAGGATAAGTACGATGCCCCACGCGACCGTGAACCACTTAGACAGTTTTAGAAGCGAGTCGTCCGAAGCCTTCGGATTCACGAGCGGCTTGTAGAAATCTATCACCGTGCTGGACGAGAGCGAATTCAAAGAGCCGCTCAGGTTCGACATTGCGGCGGCGAAGATTGCCGCTATGACCAGACCCGCAATGCCATGCGGTAGCTGATGAACGATGAAGAATGGAAAGACCTGATCGTTGCTTTCAAGTGCTGTCGTCAGTGGATTGGCTTTGTAATAAGCGTAAAGCATCACGCCTATCAGCAGAAAGAGAGCGAATTGAAAGAAGACTACAAAGCCACTCAGTATGAGCGCCTTCTGGCTGTCGCGCTTGTTGCGGCAGGTGAGCAGTCGTTGCACTAGAAGTTGGTCCGTGCCGTGCGATGCCATCGTTAGAAAAGTTCCGCCAATCAGTCCGGCCCAGAAAGTAAAAGGCACGCTCCAGTCCCAGGTGAACGAGAAAATTTGAAACTTGCTCGCCGGTTGACCTGTAGTGCTCACAGCCGTCTGCCCTGCGGCGACGATTCCGTCCCAGCCGCCCGGAACGAGATGCAGCAGTTCGTAAGCCGCTAGGAGCGATCCGCCGATGTAGATGACGAGTTGAATCAGGTCGGTCCAGATGACAGCTGCTATGCCGCCCTCGAACGTATAGATTAAAGTCAGGAAGCCTACGATGATAATTGACCAGAGCCAAAGGTGCGGAAGCGTTGGGAAACTTGCGCCCAAGACTGCGCTCAGGACTAGCGACGCTGAGAAGACTCGTATGCCTTCGCCTATTGCTCGCATACAGAGAAAGAGCGAGGCCGCGAAGTTCTTAGACTTCGGACCGAATCTTCTCTTCAAGAGTTCGTAAGCCGTCAGAAGATCGCCGCGGAAGTATGCGGGGATGAAAAGCAGACTGATGATGAAGCGCGCGACTATGTAGCCCAGAACAACCTGAAGGTAAGCGAAGTTGCCTCCAATCTCAGGCCGCGCGTAGCTTGCGTAGGCTATGGCCGGAACGCCTATCAGAGTAATCGTGCTCGTCTCTGTTGCGACGATTGAGAGGCTGATGACGACCCATGAAGTGTTCTTGTCGCCCAGGAAATAATCTTTAACAGTTCGCTGCGAACGCCTGAAGAGCGTGCCGAAGATAGTGATGCCCACAAGATAGAGCAACAGCACGCCGTAATCTATCGCAGAGAATCCCATAAGGATGAGTCGCTATCGTTTTCCCATCGCGCGAACCGTTTAATTCCCTTAATGACTGCTTGATGTCGAAGCGTGATTTATCAACTCGCTCAAACTATGAATGCGCGCGC
>QHXM01000014.1 GCA_003222945.1 Acidobacteriota bacterium | reverse complement strand
CAGAAAGTGACCGAAGCGGTTTACAAAACAACCGATACGGAGAAGCTAGGAAAGTTGACGATTGAAGAGTTCAGCGAGGAGAGAAAGGACGATGCTTTGTTTCGAGGCAAAGCTTTTATCCTGACTCAGCCCACTGATGTTCTGGTCTTTAGAGAATAAGAACCTCCTGCCATGAATGAAGGCAGGTAACGCTGACAAAGCGTTAACAACAGAATCACCCCCGCACGCTCGGCCACCCACAGGCTACTGCCATGCAAAATGTTGGGAGCGATACTTCACGCGCTCCCATCCTTCAATTAAGCGGATAGAAGTGAAAAGGGCTTGAATCGGCAGACCCACCCGCTACCGCAGGTGGTACTGACCTTACTGCGGCTCAGACCTTTCTAGTCTGCGGGTCGAGCGCGTCGCGCAAACCGTCGCCCAGAAAATTTAGACTGAAGAGTGTTATCGCCATCAATGTCGCAGGAGCTATCAGCACGAGCGGGTGAACTGAAATGGCCTGCGCTCCTTCGCTCGCAAGCACTCCCCAACTAGGCATAGGCGGCTGCACGCCCAAGCCCAGGAAACTAAGGAACGCTTCTTCTAAAATAACTGTAGGGATTGTCAGCGTCGCGTAAACGATGACCGGTCCGAGCGTGTTCGGGACGATGTGGCGAAAGATAATGGCAAGGTTGGAGACGCCTGTTGCGCGCGCTGCCTCTACGAACTGTTCATTCTTCAGACTCAGGACCTGCCCGCGCACAATTCGCGCAAGCGTGAGCCACGAGATTGCGCCGAGCGCTATGAAGAGGAGCAGCAGACTTCGGTCGAAGACTGCCAATAGAACTACGACCATGATGATGTAAGGCAGAGAATAGAGTATGTCAACGACGCGCATCATCAGTTCATCAATGCGCCCGCCAAAGTATCCTGCAATAGCGCCGTAGCTCACGCCTATCAAGACCGACACGAGCGTTGAGACAAGCCCGACCAGAAGACTTATGCGACTGCCGTAAAGAAGACGCACAAGAAGATCGCGCCCGAGCATATCTGTGCCCAATGGGTGCAGGCGCGTGGGCGATGCGAGCTTATGCGTGAGGTCTTGAGTCTCGTAAGTAAAGCCGTTGTACTTTGTGACAAACCACGCGCCGAAGAGGGCTAGAAAGACTACGAGCGCGACCACGATGCCGCCTATGACGGCGAGCCTGTTGCGCTTGAGACGCCGCCAGGCGTCCTGCCACAGACTCGCGCCTTCCACAGCGTCCGTGCTCACCCTTTTCTCTTTTGCTTTCATCTTCTATCGAAGCATTAACGATATTTGATTCTTGGATCGAGATATGCGTAAGCGATGTCAACCAGCAGATTCAGGATCATCAGCGCGATTGCGAAGAAGGCAGTGATGCCCAGCAGCAGAAAGTAATCACGGTTGTTCGCAGCATCTATGAAGTAGCGCCCCAATCCCGGTACCGAGAATATCGTCTCGACTACGATTGTTCCTGCCAATAGGTCCGCAAGCGCTGGACCTGTGAAACTGACAACAGGTAGAAGCCCGCCGCGAAGAGCGTGACCTACGACGACTCTCCATTCCGGCAAGCCCTTGGCGCGCGCCGTTCGTATGTAATCCTGCCTGAGCGTTTCCAACATCCCGCTGCGAGTCATGCGCGCGATGTATGCGATGTAGATTGCGGAAAGAGTAATTGCAGGAAGAAAGAGCGACCTCAGTGTAGGGATGCGAAAGTTGCCCCACTCGAAAGCCCACTCCATACGCGCGGCTGGAAACCAGTAGAGCGTCAAACTGAAGATGATGACCAGAAGCGGACCTAAAACGAAGTTTGGAACTGAGACGCCGAAGACCGCGACAGACATCGTCAGATAATCGAGCCATGAGTTTTGGCGTAGCGAAGATAAGATGCCGAGCGCAAGGCCAACGAAGAGCGCAATCTGGTAAGCCGTCAATCCCAACACGGTTGAGACGGGCAGTGCTTCCTTGATGATGTCGTTGACGCGACGATCAACGTACTTCGTGGAATCTCCGAAGTCCGGGTATGGATGCCACGTGTAATGTCCGGTCTGAGGGTCATAGACGAAGCCGAAGATGCGAGCCATGAAGCGCCCGTACTGCACCATGCGCGGCTGGTCAAATCCGTACTTTGCATTCAGATTCGCTTCTATCTCAGGCGGAAGTCTTCGCTGTCGGCTGAATGGACTGCCCGGCGCTAGATTAATCATGAAGAAAGTGATCGTCAGCACCAAAAGCACTAACGGAATCATGACGATCAATCTTCTCAGAACGAATCTAAGCATTGCTCTCTCTCTGATCACCTCTCGGCCAGTTGCTTCTCTTCCACATTCTCTTTCCAGTTTCTATCAACCCAGACATATTTGTACGTGTGACTATCGTTCAAGGTCGGGTAGAAGCCGCGCACGTAAGGTTTCTGTAAATAGACGTTCGTGGCGTAGTATAGCGGGATGACTGGCATTGCTTTGAGCAGATACTTTTCACACTCTGCGAGCTTCTTAAAGCGCGCGGCGGCATCCGTCTCAGAATTTGCTTCCGTGACAAGCGCATCGTACTTCGGATCAGCCCAGCCCGTCGCGTTATTTGCCGAATCACTCTCGAAGAGGTCCAGGAATGTGTTCGGGTCTATGTAATCGCCAATCCAGTTTATCTGGGCTACGCTGTTGTACTGTAGATCGTTCTGCGTCTTTAGAAAGACTTTCAACTCCTGGCTGACCAGAGCGACATCGACGCGAAGGTTGTTACGCCACTGCTCCTGCACAACCTCTGCTATCTGTTTCTCGCGCTCGTCTGCATAGATCATCAACTCTACATTGAGTCGGCGTCCGTCACGGCCTATGCCATCTTTGAATCCGGCTTGCGCCAGCAACTCACGCGCGCCCGAAGGATCAAATGCAAGCACGTCATAACTTTTTCCGGCGACCGTGACGATGAGATTCTGCGGCGCGTCGTAGCCTTCGAGCGGCGGGACGACGCCGCGACCCGGAAGCTCGCCAGAACCCAGAAAGTCCGTCAAAGCTTTCTTATCAATGCTCATGTTAAGCGCGTAGCGCACGAGCACATTATCGAAGGGCGGCCTTTTAGTGTTGATGCGCGGCAGATAAGCATCAAAGGCGGGAGCTATTAGAAAATCTTTCTTCTCGCGCAAAGTGGGGATAAAGGGCTGCGGGATTCTGTTTGACAGCATGAAGTCTGCTGCGCCGGATTTGTAAAGGTTGACGTTTGTCGTAGGGTCTGTTATTGGCAGGAAAGTAATCTTGTCCAGCGATACAGTGTCTGCTTCGTAATAGTTCGGGTTCTTAACTATGACGATGCGATCATAAGGCCGCCAGGTCTTGAGCAGGAACGCTCCGCTCGTTACGATGTTCTCAGGTTGAGTCCATGATGATTCAAGCCCGCGCTCGCGCGCCGCTTCAATAGCCTTGCGCGGAACGGGCGAGTAGATAGGAAGATAACTTATCTTCAGAAAGAAGGCAGTTGGAGCGCGCATCTCAACTTCCAATGTGAAATCGTCAATGGCGCGAACGCCCAGGTCTTCCGGCATAAACTTCACGACATCACACCCGCGCGTCATGGCAGAGAGATGCGCGTCCGCTTCAATCTCCTTCGCGGTCGTAACCACATCTTCGCCGGTTGAAGGGTCTTTGCAAATCTTCCCGCTCGCGCGATCAACCAATCTCACTTTACCTTCGTTTATCTCTTCTGCATTCTTAACGTAGTAAACAAGGTTCGCGTAATCGGCTGCCGTCTCAGGGTCAACTGCGCGCCGCCACGAATAGACGAAATCATTTGCCGTCACAATCGTGCCGTCGCTCCAGCGCGCAGGCGTGTTATCAGGGGGCGCATGATGTCCGTGCGAGAAATCCTCTGCGCTTCTGCCCGCTTCGTAATCTTCGCGCATAGTGTCCGTGTTCGCCAATTTTGTCCCGCGCGGGTTCGGATGGCCTCTGAGATAAAACGTGTAGCGCGTCGAGTCCGCATTCGTCTCGTAGTGCGTGGCTATCCCGGCCATTGGCTCTAAAGTTTTCGGATGATATTTCGTCAGCCCGTCGAAGAGAGCCTCCATCAGTTGAAACGAGGTTGCGCTGCTCACTTTGGCCGGGTCAAGCGATTCCGGCTCGGCGTTGTTGTCATAGACGAGTTCTGCTGCTGCGGGCGGCGCGGTCTTGCCGAAATATTGAGAGTTGGAATTGCAGGCTGTTGCAACGAGCGCCAAAAGGAGCGCGAGCGCAAAGCTTTTTCTGGCGTGGACTCTCATGCGATACAGTCTGATTAGAAATTCAGTCTCTTAGAAGTCCGAGTTGAAGCCATTGCTTTCTAGCCTTCACCTGAATCTCGCCGTTCATACGAAGGCGCGAAACGGTGGCTCGCCCGATTTCGCTTAAACCTTTAATCTCTCCGGTTTC
>QHXM01000013.1 GCA_003222945.1 Acidobacteriota bacterium | reverse complement strand
CGCGCGGCTGGAAATTATCTTGGCGGTGTTGGTGATAAAACTTCTACGGGCGACGAGTGGCTGCGCGGCGAGGTTCACGATCCAACCTCTTATCGCATGGGCGGCGTTGCGGGCCACGCAGGACTTTTTTCAACAGCAGACGATCTTGCAATCTACTGCCAGATGATTCTAAACGGCGGCGAGTATGGCGGCGTTCGCATTCTTAGTCCACTGACTGTTGCGATGATGACGAGGCCGCGCGTTGTGACTGATGAAGGCGGCGCGCGTGGGCTTGGCTGGGATATTGCCACAAGCTTCTCTTCAAATCGCGGCGACATCTTTCCCTTAGGCTCTTTCGGGCACACAGGATTCACGGGCACGTCAATCTGGATTGATCCTGCGAGCAAGACCTTCATCGTTTTCTTAAGCAATCGCGTTCACCCTAATGGCAAAGGCGACGTGGGAAGCCTTCGTGGTCGCATAGCTTCAATCGTCGCGGCTTCAATCACAGACACGACTGTCGAGAGTGCGCGCACAGAATCCACGCAGTTCGCGTCCGAAGTGTTAAGTGGACTTGCCCGCGTTTCGAGTAGAGCGAACACGACCGCAACACTTGAGCCTCCCGTTGACGCTCAAGTCTTGACGGGAATTGACGTGCTTGAGCGAGACAACTTCAAAGAGCTTTCGGGTCTGCGCGTCGGCCTCGTAACAAATCACACGGGACGAGACCGCGCAGGCCGTCAGACGATTGATGTTCTCCATAACGCTCAGAACGTAAAGCTCGTCGCACTCTTCTCGCCTGAGCATGGAATACGAGGGCTTGCAGATGAAAAGGTTTCGGACTCGAAAGATGAGAAGACGGGTCTTCCAATCTACTCGCTCTACGGCGAGACGCGCAGACCTAAGCCAGAACAGTTGAAAGACCTCGACGCAATCATCTACGACATTCAAGATGTGGGCGCACGCTTTTACACCTACATCTCAACGCTAGGCTACGTGATGGAGGAGGCCGCACGCGCGCACATTCCTGTCATTGTGCTGGACCGCCCGAATCCAATCGGCGGCCTGGACGTTGAAGGGCCTGTGGCGGATGAATCGAAACTTTCTTTCACCGCTTATCACAGAATCCCTGTGCGACATGGGATGACTGTGGGCGAGCTTGCCAGACTCTACAACGAAGAACGAAAGATAGGCTGCGACCTGCGCATCATCAAGATGGAGAACTGGCGGCGCGCAATGTGGTACGACTCTACGAATCTCACTTGGGTGAATCCTTCGCCGAACATGCGAAGTTTGACGGAGGCAGCGCTCTATCCCGGCATTGGTCTTCTTGAGACTACGAACCTTTCCGTAGGTCGCGGCACGGACAGTCCGTTTGAAGTCATAGGTGCGCCGTGGCTCGACGGCCAGCGCCTCGCAAGCTATTTGAACAATCGAAAGATAGCCGGTGTGCGTTTCGTTCCTCTACGTTTCACGCCGAAGTCATCTGTGTTCAAGGACCAGGAGTGCGGCGGCGTAAATCTAATCATCACGGATCGCACGCGCTTTCATCCTGTTCAGACTGGGCTTGAGATAGCGGTTGCGCTCAGACGACTTTATCCGACGGAGTGGAAGGTTGATGATTACGCGCGCCTGCTCGTCAACGCGGAGACGCTCGAAGCCGTAAGGCGTGCCGATGACCCGAACGACATCATGCGCTCGTGGAACTCCGGGCTTAACAGTTTCAGACAATCTCGTCGTCGCGCTCTAATCTATCAGTAGCTGAAGTCGTCTAGCGCCGCTCACTATCTTGAAGGTCGTCAATCTGTTCGCGTGCGCTGTGCTCTGCTAACTTTCGCTGCAAAGTACAAGTAGAAAAGATCGGCTTTGATATAAATCGCTCGAAGCGGTTGTCCAAAAAATCGAAGAGGCATCTCCATTTTTCTGTATTATTTTTTTTGGACTTGGAAGAAACCGCGCTTTTTCGGGAGAACGAAAGTGCATGATGCGCGGGAACATTGTTTGCCTGAAAGAATTTATGTTGAAGATTGATCGGACGCGCCGCTAAGTCACAACGGCGCAAAAAGTTTCCAGAACTGTCCTTAGCATCTGTCAGAAGCCGACAGCAATCTCTTTTATAAGATGAGGAGCAAGCACCCGACATGCGCTTCCTTTTGTGCTCTTTTATTCATCAGCATATCTTATCTAAGTAATAAAATCTTTTAGTTTCTATTATTGGTACGATAGAACCTAAAATAGCTTTGAATCACGGGAAAAGCATTCGCCAGTTCCATTAATTGTCATTACCAACAAATATCACTCCAGGGGCAGAGCTTTAATCGCCGTGCTGTGGTCTTTCAAACAGGGAAGGCGATGGTTTCGTTAGACGGATTTGCAGAAGCTTTAAGGCGCGACCGCGCGGATAATAAGGAGCGCGGGGCGGAGAAGTGCACGAATCTAATAACTCGAAACAGGAGCGATAACATGAAAAGAGACTTGCTCACGCGTTTCACTCTCATCCTTCTAATCTTGTTGGCCGGAGTCGTGACGGCGTTTGCTCAAGGCACTACATCGCGCGTGACCGGAACTGTTCTAGATCAGCAAGGCTCGGCTGTGCCGACTGCAACCGCAACGCTCACGAACGAGGCAACGCAGGTTTCCTTCACAACCGAGACGAGCGGGAGCGGCACCTACGTTTTCGATTCCGTCTATCCGGGAACATACACGGTGACTGTCGAGAAGCAGGGTTTCAAAAAATTTGTCTCGACAGGCAATCAGGTCACAGTCAACCAGCCCGCAACGGTTAACGTTTCTCTGGAAGCGGGTGCTGTGTCTGAAGTCGTAACAGTCGTTGCGGCAGCAGAGCAGGTGCAGACCAGCACTTCGGGCAACATAGGCAGCACGATTGATCAGAGAACGTTGGAAGCGCTTCCGATTGTCGGCACGCGCGGCAGAAATCCATTGGACCTTTTGAACTTTCAACCCGGCGTAGTCTTCGGCGGAAACACCGGCGGCGCAGTTAACGTGAACGGCTCGCGCGACCGCGCATTCAATTTCACGCTCGACGGAATTGATATCAACGAGTCAACGGCGGGCGGCTCGAACTTCACGCCGCTCAGACCCAACCCTGACTCCGTTCAGGAATTCCAGATCGTCACGAGCAACTTCACGGCAGAGCTTGGACGAAGCAGCGGCGCGCAGGTAACCTTTGTCACTCGCTCCGGGACGAATCAGTTTCACGGCAACCTGTTTGAGTATTACAGAACGCCTCGCTTCGACGCCAAGAGCTATCCAGTAACAATAGCGGGGACTGCCAAGGACCAGTTCGTTCAGCACATCTTCGGCGGCTCAATCGGCGGTCCGCTCTTTAATCCGGGATTCGGTGAAGGTAAGAGCAAGTTTCACTTATTGAAAGACAAAGCATTCTTCTTCACCAACCTGCAACTGCTTCGCGCTTACGACACTGCTCTTGTGACACGCACGGTCTATACGCAGGCCGCTCGCCAGGGCTTGTTCCGTTACGTCGTGGGACGCGCCAACGCGCCCGCAGGAACTTCGACGCCCTCTGTTGATGCTGGAGGAAACGCGATTCTTCCCGCTTGCACGGGCAATCCGCCGACAAATTCGCCGTGCATCTCAAGCTATAACATTGCTACAAACCCTTCGGGCATAGGCATAGACCCGACGCTCGCGGCCATGATTAACTCGATGCCGCTGCCGAATAATTTCACTACAGGCGATGGGTTGAATACAGCCGGTTTCAACTTCTCCTCGCCGCAACATGAGAGGCAGTACGACTTCGTCACTAGATTAGACTTCAACCTGCGTCAGAATAGCCTGCTCTACGTTCGCTATGCGCAGGGCGAGCAGAACTCTCTCGGCGATTCGGCCAACGGCGGTCGTCCAATCTTCCCCAACTCGCCGAACTTCGTTGACACGTACCGCAACCCGAAGAATCTTGCAATCAATTGGCGCTGGTCGCCGTCATCCACGATGACCAACGAAGCCATCCTCGGCATCAGCAAATACTTCTTCAACTTCCTTACGCCTTTCCCGGACCCGAACATTCCGTTCTCGTTCAACAACCCTGCGACGCCGAACACTAACTTCTCGTACAACGCGCGCGGTGTGCGGACATTGCAGTACATAGACAATCTGACTTTCATCAGAGGCTCGCACACGCTGAAGGGCGGAATCAATTTCCGCTTCAACCGTCACGTTGATGATAGATCGAATGTCGCGGGCGCGGCAATCGAGCCGACGGTTACCTTAAACCAGTCATCGGGCTTCGGGCCGTTCGCACTGCCCACGGCTGGCGCAACCTCGATCAACACGAACGACCTAACGCGCCTACAAAATACTGTCAATGATCTGCTCGGAAGAGTTAACGCCGTGTCACTGGCTTTCGTCGCCGACCCGACCGCTAACACCTTCCAACCTGCCGGGACCAGGTGGATAAACACGGCCCACTATCCTGAGCTTGATTTCTTCTTCCAGGACAATTGGAAGTTCAGGCCGAACT
>QHXM01000125.1 GCA_003222945.1 Acidobacteriota bacterium | reverse complement strand
ATCCACTGAGAATCACCTAAAGCACTTGCACCTATCTTCCTGAGTAATGGAATAGCAGCCACTGCCTTGAAACCCACTATGGGAATTTGCAGACAACGATGTAACAAACGATTCTTTATGGTCTCAACCCTATTGCAAACGGTCCCGGACCTTTGACTCTCGCGCAGGTAGCGATAAACCGAAAATTTTTTTAGCGCGGGTAGAAAGTTCCCGCCTTCAATCTTGTGCTCCATTATCTGCCAGCCATGCCGTGCACAAATTATCTCAAAAGCTTTTCTGTTCCATCTTCCAATATGGTTCGGCGGCATATCCAGGAGGGCTTCATTGTTCTCATTCAGTTCGATATTTTTATCATTAGGCACGGCGATGAACATATCGGCATCGCTCCCGGTTAATAAGTTGAGTTGGGTAAATAGAGAATCAAGCTCATCCATGTGCTCAAGCGTCTGGAATAGACAGACCAGGCCGAAGTAGTTGGCGTACTTTGCGCGGTCAATCTTTTTTACGTCAACTGCCCGACAGTCTATTCCGTATCGCCTTATTTCTCCTGCCCCGTAGTCAGAAAACTCCGTGCATAAGATGTTGGCCCTGGGAATTAATCGCGTAGAGATTCTTCGCACGAAAGCCCCATTGCCCGCGCCGATCTCCAGTAGTTTGATATTCTTCTGCTGATTGTTTTCTAACAGACGCTCAAGAACTCTGTAGCTTACTTCATACTCCCATTTCCACTCTGGATAACTTTCTCTTTTATAGGCGAGAGAATAGAACTGCGAATCCCCCGCAACATACGGATAGGCGTAACTGAATGAACAGTTCGAGCAACGGAGAACTTTGCAGACTGTATTCTTCCACAGCTTTTCAATCTGCATTTGTAAAGCGCTGAATTCTGCCTCGTCCTTTTCTTTGAGCACAAAATGCTGAGCGGCTTCACGGCTATCAACCTGATATAAGAGAAGCGCCTTTTGCTCGAAACAGACAGGGCAGAAAGCCGTTACTTCGGTCAGCGGATAATTATTCATATCCTAGTAACGCTGCCGGAGACTAAGAACTCCTACCACTGATCGAAGGCCCCGTCCTGATCTGGAACTGTAGTTGTGAGGTATCTGTCCGCGCCAATGCGGGAACGGACATTATCCACCCATTTGCCTCGCAGGAAGCTAAGGATAAGACCCACATATGCTTTCGGGTGCGTCACAGGGTCCAAGCAGATAGACTTGAAGAACTCCTTACGCGCCTGACGATACTGGTGATTGAATAGACTGTGCTTTGCTGTGAAGTAGTTGACTTTTGCCTGTCGGCTGCGTTCAGGCGACAGACGTGGACCTAACGCACCGGCAACCAACAACACGTAAGGTCGTCGTCGCCAGGGGGCACAACGAATCGCTCTTTTCAAGCGAGCCAAACCTTCCGCACGCTCTCCCTGCCGCATCAGATACCATCCAACATCTTCCAGATACATAGAGAGCTTTCGGCGTCGTAAAGAACCCAACTCTTCCGGGAACAGACGCGCGGCCTTTTCAATAACCTCAAGGGTCTGCTGCTCGCGTTTGAGATAGCCCTCTTTAGACCTGTGGCTCGCGTGATAGCGGTACATAGCCAGAGGCTCCGGGACAAAGGCCAACTCGTAACGGGCCGCAACGCGCATCCACAACTCCCAGTCCTCCGAGCCGTAGCGAATGCTTTCATCAAAGCATCCGACTTCCGTCAAAACAGATTTACGCACCATGGGCGTTGGACTCGGAACAAAACAGCTTAAGTAAAGATCGCGCAAGACGTGACCTTGTCGGCATTTGGAAACGGGATACTCTCCGACGATAGCCCCGCTCTTACTTTCAAACTGATAAATAGTTGAGTAAACCAATGCGACCTGCGGGCGCTCATTCATAAGCGCAACCTGCCGCTCCAGCTTTTGCGGCAACCAATAATCGTCCGCATCCAGAAAGGCAAGGTATTCTCCGCGCGCTGCCTCTATGCCTGTGTTACGAGCCACGATAGGTCCTAGATTCTCCTGATAGATGTAGCGCACACGGCTGCCGAAGCGATCCACAACCTCGCGCGTATTATCAGTCGAGCCGCCGTCAACGACTATGATTTCAAAGTCGCGGAAAGTCTGATCGCAAACGCTCTGGATTGCCTCCGAAAGAAAGTGCGCGTAGTTATAGGTTGGGATGATTACGCTAACGAGCGGCGTATCCATATTTCCGCGCCTCCGGTAAAGAGCGCTGCCGCACAGCTTGTCCAGCTAAAACGGAATCAGTTCTCATGCCTTTTAAGGTGGGCATTAGTATGGCTAAAAACATCACTGTGTAAAAGATCAATGTGGCTTCATACGGATAGTAGTACACAAGGCTTGTCGAAGTAGTATTAGCAAAGAAAAACCAGCCCGCTAAACCGACGAACATATAGATGGACAGACGTGCCTCTCTTGCCGCCGCAGCCCTTTTAGTCGTTTGATAGAGATGTTTCAAAGCGATAAAGAACATAAGTAGGAAGAGGACAGTAGCCAGACCGCCAACGCCTTGTGAAAGGTCGAAGATGGTGTTGTGGCTGACGGCTTCTCCGACGCCATCCGTGTAGAAGATTAGCGGCTTGCCTATGCCGTAACCCAAGCCCCAGTTATCGAAAAAGTGCGGGAGACTTTGAACATAAAGGTCCATGCGGCTGACGGAGTTCGGGTCCGAGAGCAAAAATCCGGGAGTAAGTTCCAGTTGGCGAACAGTTGCTAAATCAACCAGTAAAGTTCCCAGCCAGGTGAACATCAAGATACCGATAACCATTACTATCTTCATAAAAAAACGACGCGTCTCTCTCCATAGCAAGAGCATGGAGACAAAGAGCAAAGCAAGGGTAGCACCGCGTGTGAAGGTATTGAACATCTCAAAGATGAGAGTCAAAATTGTAATGATCCACAAGACCGCCCACCAACGGCTCGGTGCGGACTGCACAAAATACAGTTCCAAGATAGAGACGAAAGATAAATACCCGCCATAGGATTGCGCAAAGCCAAAGGCCCCGCTACCTACTCTGACAAACTCACCGGCAAGCGCGTGCGGGGAGATTTGAGACAGATCTGCCGGGGCATGTACAAGGAATCCTTCTCCCCCGTAGCCTATGCGATCTATAATCGCTATTATGAAAGCCCAGGCGATACATTTTAACAGCAGCTCAACGTCTTTCCCCTCCCTAACTACTGAACAAAGGATGTAGAAGAGCGCAATGAATTGCCAGGCCCCGCCAATAGATAACAATATGGCACTACTGAAAGTGTGATTGGCAAGCTGCGAGATTGTAGTCAGCATGCCAAACATCAGGAGAAGAATCTCAAAAACGCGCAAAACGGGATGTCGCGCCATGGACACTTTGGTAAACAGAAGCCACAACCAAAACATCAGTAGCATGAAAGTGGTTAGCGATATTCTCTGCACGAAAGTCCCATCATCGTAGGCCGGTATAGAGATGACGCTTAAAGCCCTGTAGGTTAATGGCAGTAATAGTATTTGAAGTCCCAGCGCGCGTAAGTAATTACCCCGTACAAGCAACATGAACCAGATGGGCACGGCTACACTTAACAGGAACATGACGGCCAGAGCATACGATCCGCCGCTGCTGACAGCCACCTTCTCAACCAGAGAAAGAACCGGCCCGGCAAAGATCGCTATCGCAACGACAGCTAGAGCCAGCCCTAACAACAAAAGTATTTGCTTAAGGCCGATTGGAAGTACTTTCTTATCGCCTGATTCTTTTATGCTCATTAAGAATGACCCCGATAGTCACCCAGCCGAAAAGTTTCGAGTTAAAAGCGCGCCACGCAAGGAAAGCTATAGACACCTGATACTCTCGGTTAACGGGTTGCCTCGAATCAAGACGTGCTTGATTACTTAAACACCTGAACGTTAGTTCGATAGAGGCATCACCCTTCAGTAACTGAAGCGAAAGCGCCTTAGCATCTGTTGAGCGAAGCTCCCGATTTTCTTTCTCTCCTGCCGATCAAAGAGGAAATAAGCGATAATCAATGTGAGCGGGTAAACCGTAATTCTGAGCGCCAAACCGGGTAAGAACGTAGGGACAAACGTAAACAAGATGGTGCTGCATATCACAACGACTAGCAGTTTTACGTTGCGCTCCTCAATCCGCAGAGGAATCAAACCTTTCAAGTAGATGTAATAGCCTCCGCCCCAAATGAGATAAGCGACAATTGTCACCAGCCCCACTCCGCGTAAACCTATTCTGTTAAAGAGCAGAATGCTGCCCGTAGCCCAGAGCAGATAATAAACAAATGTCCAGAGAACGTGAAATCGCAGCTTTGTTAGACCCAGCACAGGTACGGAGAATACAGCGGCCAGGTTCATGGCGAATTCGGCTAAGATGAAGAGCGGTAGATACGCGACAATCGGCAGAAAATTATTGCTATATAGCACCCAGACCAGAAGGTCCGGCAACAAAATGGCTCCGAGCATAACGGGCGGAAAAGTGAGCAAAGTAAACCGCAGGCATTCATTAATAATACGCACTCTCTCTTCTTCCGGCAGCACAGTATTCATCTTAGGGAAATAGTAATAGGCGTTTGTTTGGAACAGACTGAAAATTAATGCGGAAGCAGAAAGACAGGCCGCGTAAAAGCCCACACCATCTGTTCCCATTTGTTTCAGGATCGAATAACGTATGAGAAAGAACGAGAGCGGCTGGGCTATCAATAAAATGAGATTCGCGCCGCTAAACGCAAACAACTTTCGCCTGACCTCTCTCTTGATTGCTCGCGGCAACTCGTCGCTTGAATTTTGCAGCGCACGCACCCTGCGACTTGAGACATAGACCAGGACCAGCGTGAAAAAAGCAGTCAACAGAACCGAGATGAAGTAACCTGTTAAAGCTAAAAACGGGATGAAGATCAGAACCGACGCCAGACCCAGAATCGCGGTCCACACTTGCACTTTGGCGATTTTAGTTCGTTCGAGTAGCCCTTGCAGACCACCCAGATAAACAGTGGAAGCGCCGAAGAGGATGGTCGTCGAAGTAAGCACAACGTAGAGCCAGTAATCGCCACTATCGAAAAGGAAGAGTGTGATCGGTTTTGTTAGTAAGATGACGGCCAGAAAGATGACTGCCGAAGAAGACAACACGAACTTCACACAGAATTGAAGCGCATAACGCAGCCGGTCAAAGTCACCTTGAGAATAATACTCGCTCAGGTATTTGCTGGCAGAAACAGAGAGATTCAAAGTCGAAATCAAAGTTAGGATTTGCAGGAAATTGCTGATAACCGTGTAGATGCCTGTGGCGGATGGACCTAAGGTAACGGCTATGAATTTCATCTGCGCCAAGCCAATCACCAACGTAATGATTCTTACGCCAGCGAAGAGCGATCCGGTCTTGGCAAACTCTTGCATGATCTTCTTACTGCTCTACTGGCACGCTAAACCTTCATACTGCTTCTGCGCCTGACTGCCAGGCGGCTTTCCCAAGCCTATCACCTCGAACAATGTTTCAAAGCGCCGCTGGTAAGTATGGTCGCGTAGAGCGCGGCGACGGCCCGCCTGACGTATCTGCTCGCCTTCTTTCGGGTGTGCCAGATAGTAGCGCACTTTGTCCAGAAGCTCGTGCCTGCTATGGTAGGTTAGAACCTCTTTCTCAGGCTCGAACAACTCGGCCAACTCGTCTGTATAACCCGTGCAGTATAGCGCGCCGCTCATAGGAGCTTCGAACTCTCTTAGATGAAGGTGCTCTGTGACTGCCCGACTCGGATCATGGCCGTCATAAACTTCCAGAAAGCCCAGGCTGATCTGGCTGCGGCTGTACAAGGCTATCAATTCATCATCGCTCACAGCCGGGTGGATGTTATCGGGAAAGCGTGCGCTCAAATCGCGTTGGAAATCGTAATCGGCCAGCACGCCCGAAGCATACGCTCTGGCAGAGGGGGCGCGCGCAAGCCACGACTTCAACAACAGTTTATGTCGAAGGCCGCGCGCGCGCCAACCCGTGCTCAATCGGTTGCCCCATCCCGGCCCGTAAGCATGAACATCAACGCCTTGTTCAAGCAGGTGGGCGATGTAGCGAGCGCGCAGAGCGTAATTTGCGCCCACAAACGAGACGGCTACTGTACGCGCCACCTCAAAGGGCTTGAAATATTTTGGATTCGACGCCATGGGCCACCAGACCGGATTAGCGCCGATGGCCAGAAACTTCTCACCCGCATCACGCTCTGAATGTAGATTGTAATCAAAGTGTGGTGAAAGCTCTGCTACAAGATCGAACTGGTGGGCATTGTTGCAAGAGAAGTTACAAGCAGGAACACCGATCTTGCGAACTTCATCAATCACTGTTGGCTCAACCATGCCGGTCATAAGATAGGCAAAGAACAGATCGAAAGGTTTACGCGCGTGCTCGTGACGAAAGACATCTAGTAGCTTTTGGCTGAATCGAGCACAGGCCGCTCTATCATTACGCTGCCGAGCGAGTCTTCCTTCTTCGGCTGATAGAAAAAAGACCTCATGCCCAAGTTCTACCAAAGGCTCGCAGAGATTACGATACCAGGTTTGGTTCTGAGCCACGGCACCGTTAGCTGTATGTTCCAGGACCTGAAAGATTCTCATGCGGCCCGATAACTAATACGGGAAAGAGGATTCGTTTCTAATGAGTGCCCGGTTCTGGTATTGAAAGCATTAAGGCCGACCTCAAACAACGTAAGGCCATAAAATGTCAGCGCTTTTTTCATTATCTGTTAGCTTGGTCTTTCTGCGCCGATCAAATCATTATAACGGCTGTGCCCAAAGAAATGGCAGACCCATATCTGGTGATGCCACATCTCCGGGAATCTCTTTGCTAACAGGTGATAGGGGAATCCCAATTTTATGTTATTGTGCGATTGATTGAACTCGTTAATTGCCAGTCTTTCCCCTGTGTAGTCATTGTATAACTCTGATTCTGTGCCGATGGTGTCATCAAAGTAGCAGAACACGCGGGGCAAGTAATATTTTTCATCGGCTTCCAGCATCTTCAGGGCGGCGATTGTAGATGAGTAAAAATCCAGGTCATATGCTATCGCTCCAATCGGGGCGGGATTATATTTATCGAAAAAGTCCTTTGACTTATGTTCGACCTCACCCAAAACCAACTTGGCCTTTTTGAGTTGCGCCTGAAGTTTAGGAACGTCCATTCTAAAGAAGCCTTCTTGCCAATGATATGGGAGGTCTCTGTAATCTTTTGGCTTCGGCAAACCTGCGCCCGTGTCGAAGCCGTAAATCTCAATCTCTATTCCAATCAATCGAGAGACCTCCTGAGCGTGGTATTCCAGGTTCATCAGTCCGTGACCCCAAGCAACACCAAATTCAAGCACGCTGATTCGCTCGTATCCCAATCTCTTGGCTAAGACGGCAGCGTTATAGACGCAGTAGCCATAATGCGGACGTTCGACGGCCCCTAATACAACACGCTTTTGATAACTACCAATTTGAAACTTGCGGATGAGTTTCATTGTTATGGGCCGCAAGTTAGGTGAGTTGAGGATAAGCCTCTGTAATTTTTCTATCACCAGCTGTCTCTCGAATGCCCCACATTTAGTTCATAGGGCTTTGGGAGGCTAAAGAGTAGATTTACGAACGCGCAGCAGCGGTTATGTGTGTGGACGTTCAACGCCCATGATAACTACAGGCTGTTGACGACGACATCTTCGGCTCGTTTATTTTTCTCTCTAACTCCAAAGAGATATCTATTATCACCCGGCACGTGCGCTATTAGTCCGGTCTGCCAATATCCTTCTATAGTTGCTCTCCAGGTCTCGAAAAAATCTATATTATTAACGTCGCTGAATCGGTCCTGATAGGCAATCAAATAGCAATCAAAGTCTCTTGCCAACTCCAGAACTATTTTCCGAAGCGCTATAGGAGTCTCGCTAACAGACCATGTAGCTACAAATGCTCTTTCGCCGATATCAATGGCCCGCATGTCCGACAATAGACTCTTAAGTTGATCTAATTCCGAAGAAAGTAGAACACCTCTTTTTCCGCGCGCAGCATCATCGAGAGAGACTATCGGTATATTCAATGACTTCAGGAAAAATCTTTGTAATGCTGAGACACGCGGGAGGTCGAAAATGATATATAGACCTTTGAATCCCAGATTATAAAAGAGCCGACACATACTGCCATAGCCCCCGCCAAATTCCCATACCATATCCAGCGTATCAACTGTCTTGCCAAGCACTTTCTCAAATTGAGATAGATGATAGGCATGATGAATTAAGTTCCCACTACTCTCCGTGTATAAAGAATAAGGCGTTGGACATCCAATTGAGGATTCTTTAATCGCGGCTCGCCAACGATTCTGCCATTGTTGCTCTTGCTTTAAGGATTCCAGTTCCTGCTTTATATAATCAGCGTCTGCTACAAACATATTGCGAGATATAATATCCCAGCGCAGAAAAGCTCTAGGGTCGTCATTCAGGACAAGGTAATGCAAACGCTTCTCATATTTTATCCACTCGTCCTCTACGTCTGGTGTAAGAGAGGCAGAGAGAGCAAGTCTCTTAAAAGTTGATCTCAATTCTTCGATTAATATCTGCTCCTGTTCCGTAGGCCGCTCTAATGATATTAAAGGACGCGGCTTCCTGCGCAACAGATGTCGAAACAGACTTTTGATAGCTTTTAATTTGTCCATGCGGCCTACCCTTTGCACAAGGGTAAAAGAGCCTGCGGCGCGCGTTAAGCCATAGCAGAGGAATATGCTAAAGGACGCGGCACGATTACTCCCATGTTTTCTAATACAGTCTCAGCCCTATGAGCATAAGTATGCCGAGCGCGAACGGACGAGTAGCCAGCCGTCCGGTACCTGTTAAAGCTTTCCGGGTCTCGAAATATAGCTCGAACTATTTCATGATAATCATCAACGGTCTCGGGAACCAGTAACTCCTCAGATGCAAACAGGTCTCGGTAGGCAGCAGTGGCATCGGCAATGCACAGGCCACCGCTGCCAAGCACTTTATAGACGCGCTCGCAAATGTCGCCGCCGAGGACCGAAGCATGTGGTTCGTTGATTGCCGGAGAGAGCGTGGCATCACGGTACAGCAAAGGCTCGTCCTCCTCAGAGAGACGCCCTCCGTAACCGGCGTAAGGCCAGTGGCTGTAGCCGAACACAGTCAGTCTCTGCTCGTGCGGCTTCAAATAGAGATCAAAGTTGCGCGCTTTGTAAGGCCAATAGCCGCCCACAAAAGCTATCTGCACATCTGCAAATTTCGGCGGCGCAGGATGGCGATCATAGACAGTAGTATCACAGGCGTGTGGGAGAGGAATGAGTTGCGCTCCGTGCTGTTCCCAATCACGATAATAATCCAGCCCCCACTCGGTCCCCGACGAGAAGACAAAATCCGGTTCTGATTCCAGCACGAGCCTGCGTATCTTCTCCGGCATCTCTACCAGATCAAAGTCATGCTCTTCGTAGAATTTGGCGGCTCCTTTAAACCATGGGCTGACCCAGACGAATTTGCGGTATGGCCGTAACTCGCGCACTTGAGCCGGGCCTAGAAATTCGTAATCCGATTCGCTTAAGAAAAGAATTGGGCTGCGCAGTTCGCGCAATCGCTGCAAGTTAGAGAGACTTACTAATTCGTAAGGCAGTCCCACTTGCTCGAAGCCGCGCGCGAATCCCATGCGAATACTCACCCCGGCAGTCGGCACGCGCTGGTCAAAGTGTGGGCCACAAATGATGGCGATAGTATGGTCAGCCGCTATCTCCCGGCCTCGACTCTGTAGAATGATAGCCTCTCGACGTTTAAGCCGCTGCCTGTTTAAGCGCCGGTGCAGTGACCGCTTCACTTTAAGTAGCGGAGGTGGGGTTATACGGCGCAGAGAGTCTTTGACGCTCATATTCTTAAAGTATCAGTCCGGGCGGCTCTCACCCGGCTTGAAATCTGATGCTCTGATTAACAGGAACTATCTTGTTGCTTTGCCACAAAATATCTACGGGCATTTAATCGCACTTACGGCGAGCGCGCCCGCGTTATCTATGCCAAGCAGTTTACAGGTCGCGCCGTCTGGCGATTTCAAAATAATTCCCTGCCCGGGTGTTCCTATGAGGAGGTTTCCGCCCGTTACATCCAATTTAGCTTTCGGCGAGGGCGTGCCGACGCCGACAGAGACGTTGTTGCCCAGCACCAGAGAGTTACTCTGCGAGACAACTGCATTAGCACCTATGGCCGTTGCGTTAGTAAGACCCGAAGCGCCTACGTCCGAGTGATAGCCGATAAAAGTATTGCCGCTGCCAGTCGTGTTAGTGTTCCCCGCATTCTCACCTACGCCAACATTGTTCGAGCCGGTTTGATTGTAGTAGAGCGACTGTACGCCTGCGGCTACGTTTGATGCTCCGGTTGTATTACGATTGAGGGCTGAAAATCCTGCTGCTGTATTACGGCTTCCGGTCGTGTAGTTATAATGAGCGCCTACGCCGATGACAGTGTTTTCGCTGCCTGTCACTGTGCCCGTGCACTCATGCGTAGAGCTTTCCGCGCCGTGAAGAGCGTTTACGCCAAAGGCGGCATTGTTGGAGCCGAGCGCACAGCGTCCGGCCTGATTTCCGACCGCCGTATTATAGCTGCCCGTTTGATTCCATCCTAAAGACGTTTCTCCGACAGCCGTATTGAACCGTCCCGTCGTGTTATGGAAGAGGGCTTGTGAGCCGACGGCAGTATTCAACTCGCCCGTCGTATTACGAAGCATGGCCTCATAACCGAACGCAGAGTTAAAGTCGCCCGAGAAGCTAACTCCTAAAGAGCGCACGCCCATGGCCGTGTTATATGAGCCGATCTTGACGCCGTTCATTGAGAGCTGCCCTAAATAGGTATTAGTCTCTCCGAGGAATCCTGCCTTAGTGTTATTGACGAAGAAATATCCGCCGGTCGTGTTGTTCTGAATGAGCCTTGCCGAAGATACAAGACGAGCGTCCGGCGTATTATCCGTATAGCTTGTCGTAGTGTTGTCATTAATGGTTGCCAGTAGAAAATACTTATCCGTTTCGTGATCGCCCGTTTCAACGGCCTTGCTGCGATAGATTTTTCGAGCTATGACGGAATTTGAACCCGTCGGTACGTTTCTGAGTTCTACTCTATGTCCGCCGTCCGAGAGCTTAATAATGGCGGGGCTGCTGGCTTGCGTTTCTCCGGTCGCGGTGACAAATGTCACAACATAAGAGTGAGAGCCTTCATCAACAACTCCGGCAGTCGCGCTCCGCCTCACGGTTGGACCGGAAGAAGGCGCAGGCTCTTTGTCGAACCGATAATTGCCACGATCCGTGGTCGCCTGAGTCGGCGCTTCTCTAATATTGAATGGACCCGAGATGTCCGCTTCGCTAAAGCTTATGTCGTAGCAACCGCTCGCAACATAAAACTCGAAATAGCCGGTGTTAAAGTCTGACGTAAAGGGATTGGCTTTGATGACTCCTGCATTGTCCGCGTAGAGAACGGCAGCCGTGGTCGTTCCAGCCAGATAGACAGTAACTTTGCAGCCCAGCGATGCTTTGAAGGCGTAAGTGATCGAGATAGCGCCGCTGTTGATCGTCGTCCCGCCCTGCAAAGCGTAGCCCCACATCTTTTGCTTGGAGACAATCGAGAAGGCACTGCCTATCAGGAGCGAGAGCAGGAGTAATATTCTCAACCCTGATGAATTGAACTGAGCACTCATCTTGAAACCCTCACTTTTTAGAAGGAGTTATGAGTTTTAAATTTTGAGTAAGGCTAAAAGCTTTCAACTCAAAATTCAAAACTCATAATTACTCCTTATCGTGGTGTAGAGAGCGAGTTGGCCTGTATGTTTTGTAGTGTGAGGTGGATTCGAGATTACCCGCTCAGGATCGTCCTGCCAATGCTTCGGAGCGACTCTTCTGTCGTGGGCCTTCGGCTAAATTCGCGTACAGCGATTAGAAATTCCTCCTGTACCATTCAATCATCTCCACAAGCCCCTCTCTTAAACTTACTGTTGGCCGGTAGCCCCCGCTAATGTCACGCAGCCGCGTCGCGTCGGCACACTTACGGAATCGTCCCTCGGGTTTAGTGGTGTCGAATTCTATGCGTGGACGCCTTCCGGCAACCTCACAAATTAACTCGACCAACTCGGCAATTGTCACCTCATCGTCGTAGCCGATATTGACGGGTTCGCCTTCACCCTGCTCTACGACTTTCATAATCAAACGTGTCGCGTCGCTGGCGTGCAGCAGGTTTCGACGTTGCGCACCGCTGCCCCAAACTCGCATAGGGTCCTCGCCATCCATTACACGCTTGACCAGCGCAGGCACGACGTGGGCTTTGTCTTCAGACCCCCATCGATAGTTGCCCCCGTAAGGATTGAAGGGACGCACGATTGAAACCTTCATGCCATAATCTGCGGCGTAGTATGCGCCAGCCAGTTCCTGAATCCGTTTAGCCCATCCGTAACCTTCGTTTACTTGCTCCGGCAGCCCTGTAAATACATCCAACTCAGGCGTGGGAATCGGCGCATCATCTGGATAGACGCAGGAAGAGCTAACAATCAGATAGCGCTCAACACCATTCTGACGCGCGGCCTCCAGAGGAGTCAGCGTAGCCAGCAGGTTATAGACCAGCATCTCGCCATTATGCTTGCGACTGTACTCCATCCCGAACGCCTTGGCTGCCAGATTCAGGACTATATCTTTTTTGCGAGTTACTTGATCACTGACCCTTAAATCGCGTAAGTCGGCCTCGATTAGCTCGATCTCTTTAGCGACGGCGTTTAGGTTATCTATATAACCATTGTCCAGATTGTCCACAACCGTGACACGCGCTCCGGCGGCCAACAGTTGCGGCACAAGGTATGACCCCAGAAAGCCACACCCGCCACCGACTAACACTCGCTTGCGCGCCCAGAAAGAATTTTCCATATCGGTTCAATCGCCCAAAGTTTAACTTGCCTATACGATAGCCACTTCACTTACTGAGGTCGTTGCGCACTGAGCGCGCACCTGCTCTTCAATCCAGGCGTAAGTACGAGACAGACCTTCTTCCAAAGAGATTTCAGGCTCCCAATTCAATACCTGTCGCAACCTTGTATTATCAGAATTGCGGCCACGCACGCCTTGTGGTCCGGCGACGTGTTTCCTAGTAATTCTAAGACCCGCAATCTCGGCCACAATGTCTGCTAACTGGTTAATAGTGATTAAGCGGTCCTGCCCCAGATTTAGCGGGTCACGGTAATCAGATTGCATCAGCCTGTAGATACCTGTGATGCAGTCGTCTATGTAGCAGAAGGAACGTGATTGCTCTCCATCGCCCCAAATCTCGATTTCAGTAGTGCCCGTCAGTTTAGCTATTGCCACTTTACGGCATAGCGCCGCCGGTGCTTTTTCACGCCCGCCGTCCCATGTGCCTAATGGGCCGAATATATTGTGAAATCGGACGATGCGCGTTTCTATACCGTAGTCCTCCGAGTAATGCACACACAACCGTTCGGTAATAAGTTTCTCCCAACCGTAGGCGTCCTGGGGTTGCGCAGGATAAGCATCTTCCTCTTTGAGCGGAGTGACATTAGCATCCGTCTGTAGATATTCAGGGTAGATACAAGCCGAAGAGGTATAAAGATAGCGCTTCACACCGTTCTCACGCGCCGCATCCAGAGTGTGTATATTGATTAGAGCATTGTTGTGCAGTATCTGTGAGTGGTGAGCCGATATAAAACCCATTCCTCCCATATCAGCCGCCAAAGCATAAACCTCTTCCACTCCCTCTGTTGCTCGGAGACAATTTTCCCAGCGGCGCAGATCAAGTAATTCAAACTCGTCGGCAGATGTAGGGGCAAACTCTGAACGTTTGATGTCCACGCCGCGCACCCAGTAACCTTGCTTCTTTAGATATTCGATCAAATGGTGGCCTATGAATCCACCTGCACCTGTGACCAGAACTCTGGTTGATTTCCGCATTACAAAGAAAGCCTCCTTAGATTGAACTTGATTATATTAGGTGAAGCTCATGCGCGTAATTCTAAGTCGCTTTTTCTCAGCTCTTATTTTTACTGGATGCATAAAGCAGTATCAGTTTGTTTCTTTGATTGGTTGAAGTGTATCCAAGGGGACAGACACATTGAATGAGTTGGAAAATCCAAAGGGAGCGAACGGACCAGTCACATGAATATGGATTTTCGTCGGGCGCTTTTTTCGTTAGCCATGTGCACTGGAAGCGACCTGCTCAGTATCATCTGCCTCCGCCTTGTAGTAAGAGCTACTGTAGTAGCGATGATAGTAGTAGTAATCATGCCTGTGCAGATCAACGTTATTCAATACGACGCCGAAAATCTTCGCGCCGATATCTTGCAACTGCTGTTTGGAGCGTCGCACAAGACTGCGCGAAGTCTCGCCCCCGTGTATAACCAGAACCACTCCATCAACCATCGAGGCAATGAGCACGCCGTCTGTAAAAGAAGCTATCGGCGGTGAATCTATAATGATGTGCGTGAAGGTTGATTGTAGTGTAGTAATTAGACGGCGCATCTGCTCCGAGCCTATGAGTTCTGCCGGGTTGGGCGGTATTGGCCCGGAGGTCATCAGGTGAAGGCCGCTCTCCTCGTGCTGCTGGATTAGCGCCAGCACCTCCGCCTCTTTCATCTCGCTCGATAGAATTGTGCTCAGGCCGTTACGATTCTCCACATCGAAGATTGAATGCAGGCGCGGACGACGCATGTCGGCATCAATAATCAGGACATTAGCTCCGGTCTGCGCCAGACTTATAGCTGTATTGATGGAGGTTGTGGTTTTACCTTCGGAGGGCACGCTTGAAGTGATGAGAAGCGTTTGCGGCGGGCGTCCGGCTGTCGAGAGCAGAACAGAGGTTCGTAACTGTCTGTAGGCTTGTCCTCGGCAGAACCTATGGTATCGTCCAGATACTCAAGGAAGAGCGCCAATCCAATACCTAAGACCAGCGAGAGCATGAAGGCCATCGCCACGCCCAGAAGACGCCTGGGACCAACTGGCTCATCCGGCGAGATGGCGTAATCAACAACTCGTATGTTGTTGGGCGTTCCCGCCAGCACTACATCATTCTCTTTCGAGCGTTGCAGCAGTCCATCGAGCAGTTGTTTATTTGTTTCTATCTCCTGTTGAATAATCCTGTAGTTAATGGCCGCCTCATTCTGCGTGAGGGTTTCGCCGCGCTGCTGTTGGAAGGCTTTGCGAAGGTCGTCCTCGCGCGCCTTCGCCTGACGGTATTTGGTCGCTAAGTTGGTGATGACGACGCTGCCCGCGCGAGCGCCTGCTTCTTCAATCTTTGATTTGAGCAGAGCAATCTGCTTATCAATCTCTTTAACCTCCGGCCATTCCTCTGTGTTCTCGACGAGAAGCTGTTCGCGCTTCTGCTCAAGTTCAGCTAATTTCAGATTCGCATCGTCAATGAATTTTTTGGCGTTGCTATCTTCCGCTATCGCTTCCTTGGCCCCCGGAACAAGAGCGGCGCGGTAGGCTGACTCGGCTAACTCGCGATCATTCTCAGCTTCGAGCAGAGCCTTGTTGAGACCGACCAGACGCTCTACCGTCGTATTCTGATTGGGATCGAGAGTAAGAATATTTTTATCCTTGGCGTAATTGATAAGCTGCTCTTCGCCGTTACGAATTTTGGCCTGAAGCTCAGCGATTCGCTTCTGCAAAAAATCACCAGCCGTCGCGCCGGTCTCAGTCTTCTGCTCAAGGTTTGAGAGAACAAAAGTATCCGCAAGAGTATTAACAACCTTGGCGGCCACCTGTGGATCAGTATGGTCGAAGAAAATATCAATGAGGCGCGTCTCACGGATTGTGAGTCGGGTCTCTTTGACAGGATCGACCTTGAGATTCTGCGTGAGCGCTTTGATGAAGGGCGCTAGACGCTTGGCCTCTACAAAATCCTCGCGCGAGGCTGAGGAGGTGGAGCTTGTGATTGGAATATCATCTGCGGATTGATTCTGAGCGTTATCATCCTCCTTGCTGCCCAGGCCGACCATGCGCAGCAGGCTCTGCCATATAGAGCGACTCTTCTTCGGCTGTGCGTTAAGAAAAGTCTGGTTATGCTCAAGGTCCAGCGTTTTGGCAACGCGGCGAAGCAGTCCCGGACCGGAAAGGATTTGAAGCTGCGTGTTGAAGTAGGCCGGATCGTTGACTTGATTATTGAAGACGAAGCCGTTTTTGGAAGAGCCTAGCAGCGGGCTGTTATTCTCCAAATCAACTTGCACTCGCGCTTGAGCTTCATAGATGTCCGGCTTACGCGCCATATAGATGGCTGCAAGGACGGTGAACAGCAGCACGATTCCGATGACCAGCCAGATGTGCTTGCGAATCGAGCGCCAATAGTCACGCAGTTGCATCCCACTCTCTTCCGGCTCATCTATACGGTAACGATTGTGGAAGCCATTGCCTGAAGCGGCTATTTCACCTTTTAAGCTCGGCTCCAGCTCAACCATTTCAGAATCTCTTTTAATAATCGTGTAATTTTCTTTCATTAGACACCTAAAATTTTTTCAATCACCAAGCGATTGCGGCTTCGAGCGAGCGCATGACTCAGTGCAGAATAATGTAAGGAAGATTTGAGGCCGCAGGAGTGATGGCGTTCCTGATACTTTCAAGGATTTTCATGCGGGTCGAGGTAGGCACTTCTACAATATCATTTGCCTGAAGCGCGATGTCCTCAGCCTTGCGTTGCTTGACGGCTCCCAAATTAACAAGAATCAACTTCTGCTCGGTAGTCCCGGACATTTTTCTGAAAACACGAATCTCGCTGCTCTTAGTTGAGGGGAGAACTCCGCCCGCCATAGCGATGGCTTGCGATACGGTGACCTGTTCTTTGAGAGGAATCGGTTGAGGCTTAAAGACGTTTCCAACGACGTAAGCCTGGTCGGCTTCTGTAATGGAGACCATATCGCCCGGATCAACCCAGGGGTTCGCCTGCGCCTCGCCGCGCAACGTCTCTTTCAGGCTATAGGTTATAAAGCCTTCGGACGAAGTTGTTGCGTTGGAGTTTTGACCTTCGGGCGCTTCACATATAGAAAGGTTGCCCGTGTGCGCGACCACAATCTGGCCTCCGGCCTTATCCGTTGGGCCACCCGCATAGGCCAGCAACTCTAAAAGGCGTATGCGGCGCGTCAGTTGAAAGCGGCCCGGCTTATCAACCGCGCCGACGACCGCCACAGGCGTTGAAGCGTACTCTCTGACGAAAACATCCACGTAAGGGTTTCTCTGGTATTTCAGATAGAGCGTGGCAATATCTTTAGCCAGCTCACCTTCCGTCTTGCAAGCAGCCTGTATCTCGCCTTCGATGAGAGGCATCTGAATCTTTCCGCTCATGCTTACGCGTACACTCCCGGAGAGTTGCGGACGATTGAAGAAACGTATTTCCACAACGTCTCCCGGTCCGATGCGATACTGGTCCTCGGCTGCATTCTGTAGAGTGTTCGTGCGCGCGGGGTCGGCTGCTGAAGTTACATTTGTATTATCAGTTGGCTTAGATTGCTGCGCCAACGCTACCTGAGTTACTGCTAGGATTAAAAGGGTAACGTAAACACCCATCATGCTGAAATAGCTTGCACAATGGCTCGTCTGCTTATTCATAACTTTCTCCTTCAAGACGTACAATTACAGAAAGCCTTGGATGAAATAGAAAAGGCAAATCCAAGCTTACACTTAATAGAACCAAAAACACACAGCAATAAAGCATCGGCTACGAGAGAACGAAAGGCTTCCAACCATCTCCATGAATCTCTTACTTGCCAGCCAACCCAACGCGACGAGAGCTTAAGGCTTCACGCAGATGATTAGGGTGAGCAAGGTTTAGAACAGTGTTGCTCAAAATAACCATCAACTCTTCGTGCTCTCGACAAAATGCTCCACTCAATGGCTTATCTCCTGTCTTAACTATCACGCCATCTCTGACCCACTGCCAGAACTGCGTCTGAGTTGTCCAGAATTGCTTTCTATCTCGACAGATGACGAGAGCCGTCTTCTTCCTCTTTTTTCTCTTCTCTTTCTTTGGTCCCATGTCTATCTTCCCTTCTCTGAAGAGATAAGCCTGCGCACACCTTTGGCGTTGCATGTCTCCCTTGATAAAAAAACGGAAAAGGAAGTCACGCCGAAACCCCGAAGGGAAGCCTCTCAAGCGAGGCAGCGTCAGGTTTTCAATCTAAGCCTGCAACGGCTATAAAGCTTCGGCGCGCTCTGCTAGTCCTTCTCCACACATTCTTTCTTGGGCCAAGCACGATCCTCATGAACAAGCAGGCGAGAGATCAACTCTGTACGACGCCTGACGCCGAATTTAGTGAAGATATTTCGTAGATGAAATTTTACGGTCTGCTCCCCTACAGATAGCCTCTGGCCTATCTCGGCGTTAGTCAAACCTTCCGCACAAGCGAGAGCAACTTGCGCTTCACGGCGGCTCAAGCTGTTATTCTGTATAACGCGCTCTATGGCGCGGTCGAAGCTATTGCTTCTTTTGTAAATCTCAATCCCCTTTGGATAAGGCGGGATTCCGAAAGCGCGGCGGCGCTCGAAAATCTCTTCGGGCTTGAAAATCTGGTAGAAGTGTCCTTCGCCCTTGGGCGCGCCATTCTTCTGTATGCTCAATTTGCGAAGGAGTCCGGTCAACGCGCGGCGAACTGTTGAAGAGCTACTGACGCCCGTAAGCTGACTCAATTGGCGGACGCTAAATGTGCCGCCCGACTTCTCTACTCTCATCACCTCGGAGAGCATCGCACGATAGAGTTGATCTTCAAGCGGCGTATGGCTGAGCGTTAACAGCGCCATCTGACGGTCCTCACCTGACAGACCAAAAAACTCATCGGAAGGATAGGATGATCGATGCTCTTGCGTGTCTGAGGACAATTTTGGGAATGTACGAAACAATTGGGGGATCCTCTGAGTGTCGGAAGATAAATCTGGTTAGAACAACTCTAATCGGAAACTGTCCGATACACCTTTCAGTAAATATCCAAACCAACTAACTCTCTGCGCCTCACGGATACAGCAAGGCGCGAGGATAATTAGAGACCCCTGGCTATAAAGCTTCAATTCTAACCAGAAATGCCTGAGATCAGCACAATCTTTGCGGCTATTTCTATTGAAGAAGCCGGTGTCCGCGCGACTGAAGAGAGGCCGAGCACTAAATCTTAATCTGAGAGAGAGCCATGCAGCATGGTCACCGACTTTTGTTCCAAGCGAAGGGGCTTATATCATAGCTTGCTGAAACTCGTCAATGAATTTAGGTCGAAAGTCGTCCAGGTTTGCACATTTATTCAGAGAAGGTTGTTCGCACTAAAAAACGCTGGCTGCCCGTTCGCCTGAAATCAGCTTTGACAAGTTAAAGCTGGACCATTAGCAATATGAGCGAGCCTTTTATATAAGGTTATAGCTATTGCGCAAGACCGAAACAGCTCAGGCTAAGATAAATTGAATTATTTGCTTGACATCAGAACTTCCCTTAGTATAGGATGCGCGGGCTTCGGGTGGTATCAGTTCTCTGAACGGCTTTTACGTATGGCTATAAAAGTCGGCCCGACACTTCATAATTCGGCCCAGATTTCTTAAAGCAGTCCAGAGCTATTCCTCTGTTAGAGTCAGTTGTTTTAGGCGATAACAAAACGTCTTCCTTCGACGCCAACACAACTTAGACAATAACCAATGATGCAACTCCTGACTGCGGGGACCTTTTGCAAACTGTGAGTTCTGCAAGAAATGAAGCGGTTTTGATGAAAACCATCTCTCGTTAATTATGGGAAGACTCGGCGCAGCAGTGGCCGGAACGGATCCGTGTTCTACTGGCGGCCATCCCAAACCTTCAACAGAAAATAAGGAGACTCCAAATGAACAAGTTTCGGTTCACTATCAACATACTAGTAGCTTTAGTTTTCACATTGGCTCTTTCATCGCTGGCTCAGGCGCAGGCCACGCGCACATGGGTCTCCGGTGTAGGTGATGATGCTAACCCGTGCAGCCGCACCGCTCCATGTAAGACCTTTGCAGGGGCTATCTCCAAGACTTTCATAGGCGGCGAGATTGACGCCATGGATTTCGGCGGATTCGGCGCGATAACTATCACTAAGTCAATCACCATTGACGGCGGCGCTGCATTCGCATCAATTCTCGCCGGCGCAGGTAGTGGAGTTGTTGTCAATCTCAATGGGAGCGGCGGCAACGACCCGCAGTTGAGAGTAGTGCTTCGCCGACTTTCAATTCAGGGCACAGGCAACAGCGGTTCGGTAGGCACAAGCACTGGCCTTAAGGGAATCAATGCCATATCATTCAACTCCCTATCGGTAGAGAACTGCTACATACAGAACTTCACACAAGAAGGCATCAGCGCTGCGGTGGCTGCGGACGGTGGTCTTCTCTCAGTCAAAGACACCAACATCACCAACTGCAACACGGGCATTCTTGTGACGACAACGACCGGTAAACTGACA
>QHXM01000012.1 GCA_003222945.1 Acidobacteriota bacterium | reverse complement strand
GGAACTCATAAGCGTCGTATGGTCCGACTTTCGTTTCTCCTTCCGATACTTTCTTGTAATTCGGAAGACCTTTGGCGAAGTTTGAGCCGTAAGTTTCTACAAGGCTTGGGAAATTTGACATGTCTGCGTCGAGCGTCCCCTTGCTTTCGTAGTAGCTGACGACGAATCGCTCCTGCGGAAAGTCCGGTGAATCCTGACGATCAATTTTGGCGAAGTTTTTAGCTCCCGCGACGCCAGCCACTGGGTCTAGCTTCCAACTCTTCGGATAGTAGAAGGAGAAGTCTGAATAATATTCTGCAAGCTTGCCGTCAAGATTCGCTTTCGAGTTAACGAACTGCGTTGTGTTCGGAGGCTGCGGCGGTGGCGGCGGCGCGGCATTCGTGTTTGCATTCGCCGAAGTGTTCGCGTTCACGTTCGTATTCGAGTTTGCGTTTGCGTCCGCGCTCGTGTTCGCATTTGCGTTCGTGTTTGCGACGTTCGTGTTGGAGTTCGCAGTCGCAGATCCCTTCTTGTAAATAAGGAAGTACCATGCGGCAGCCGCGCCAGCAAGCAGTATTACGACGAGGCCGATGATTAAAGGCACGCGACTGGATTTTTTTCGCGCAGGCGCTGATGGTGCTTGCGCTGCGTGCGGCGGCTGTTGCTGAAAATGCGCTGGCGCATATTGTTGCTGTGGCTGTTGCATCGCGGGCTGAGCAGGCTGCTGTTGTGATTGCGGCTGCTGATAGTAAGGCTGCTGCGAGGGCGTGGGCGGCGGCGGCGGTTGATTAAAGACTACTGTCGGTTGCTGCTCACGCGATTCCGGTGTCTGCTGTGGAGGCTTAGGTTGAGCCGCAGGCGGAGGCGTGGCTGGTCCGGTCTCTTTACTTCGTATCTCAGAGGTTGGAAGCGACGCGACCGTCTTGTTCAGATCGGGAATGCGCGGAACAGTCGCTTCCGGGTCGAACGGGTCCGTGCGTATGGTTTGGTTCAGATCGTAAGCAGTCGGCGCTTGGCTGCTAGCAGATGTATAAGACTCAAGCCGCCCGCCGTCGTGTGTGCAGAACTTCTGCGTATCGCTCTCGTAAGTGCGACCGCACTTAAGACATTTTTGCATAAAGGGTCTCCGAAGGGATGAGGGCGGAGGGATGAGCGAAGGGATGAAGGATGAGGGATGAGGGATGAAGTAAAAGAAAGAGAAAGTGCTTTCCTTCTTTCAATTCATTCATACCTCATCCCTCCGCCCTCATCCCTTCGCTCATCCCTCATTCTTCATCCCTGCTTTTTCGCTGCTGCGATCTTGGCTTGAAGGGCTGAGTTCGCAGGGTCTAGTTGCTGTGCTCGTTGATAGGCGCGAAGCGCGTCCGCAGTGCGCTTCATCTTCAGGTAGCCGTCGCCCACGCCTTCAAAACCGAACGCGCCGCCGAGTTGCTTGCGCTCGCCTGCGCTTGCCACATCCGCCCCGCGATTGAAAGTTTTCTCCGCGTCGTCGTATCGGTCCATTCTGAGATATGCGGAGCCAAGAACGTAGTAGGGCTGAAACGCGCGCGGGCTGATCTCGATTGTCTGCTTCAGCTTCTGCTCGGCCTCGTCATAACGCTTACGGACCACGAGCATTCTTCCGTAGAGGAAGAGCGCGCCTGGATTTCGCGCATCCGTTTCGAGAGCGCGGCGAAGCACAGGCTCTGAATCGTCCCAACGCTGCTCGGATTGAAGCGCGTCAGCTATAAGGACGAGCGTCGGAGCATCCTTCGCAAGTTGTATGGCACGAGCGTAAAGCGGTTCGGCTTCGCTCGCACGACCATTCTTTCTCAGAAGGCGCGCAAGGTGCACGTGTGCCACTGCGAATTGAGAATCAAGCTCTATGGCACGACGATAAGCCTGCTCTGTCTCTGCGCTCGAAGAGCCGCGCATTTCGAGAGCCGCGCCGAGATGGTCATAGGCGACGGCGTTAGTTGATTGAATCTGTATGGCGCGACGCGCATTGACTTCCGCGTCCGCGAGCCGCTTTGCGTTTGTGCCGCTCGCGCGCGATTGAATCTGAACGTAGCTCAGCGCAATGAAAACGTCCGCGCTCTGCGGCGCGAAGATGGCCGCCTGATTATATGATTTCTCAGCATCATCCCAGCGCTGCTGGTCCGTAAAGACGTTGCCGAGGCCATACCAACCGCGCCAGTCCTTCGGCTTCAACTGAGTTGCATTGCGATAAGCCTTCTCCGCATCTGCGTACTTACGAGCATCGCGCGCGGCGTTGGCGTCATCAAGCGAGTCTTCAAAGCGCTCTTCTAAAACTTCCGGCGGAAGCGCAGTCGGTCTCGTATCGCCTGTGGTTCTACGCGGGTTCGTGGGCCTGGGGCCTGACGTTCGCTTGCGCGCCGTCTCAGGGTTCTTCGGCCTGAAGATACCCGCGCCGCCAACAAGATCGCCGCCAGCTTCCTGCGCGCGAACTGTTTCGACAAACGTGAGCGCAACGCATAGCAAGAGAAGCGATAGCTTGAAAGCTGAGCATAAGATTCCGTTGCGTTTCATAAAAATTTCCTCACTTAACAGCAGCGGTCAGTTGTCCGTAGTCAGTGGTCAATTGTTCGCGCTTCGGTTAAGCCCTGACCTGAAAGATAAGCATTCAACTTGACATGTGCGAACAACTGACAACGGACCACTTACCACTGACAACTCTTTATCATCCCGCTCGCACGAGGCGGAAGCCTATGACAGGCTCTTTGGTCGTTGGCGGAAACCAGTCGCGGAAAGTCGTCGGATTTTTTTGCTTATAGTCTGTCACGTAAGCAGCGCCGCGAACTATGATCCAGTTCTTCTGCTCGGGTTTTATTACGAGCTGGCTTCCCGGATACATCGAAGCCTTCGAGGAGGTCCACTCATAGACGTTGCCTGCCATGTCCAGAACACCCCAGCGCGACTTGTCTTCTGGGTAAGAGCCGACTGGTTTCGGTCCAATAGCGCCTGAGTCCTTAACGCCCGCGCGACCCTGCACCCACGCGCTGCCCCAGGGATAAAGATTACTTTGGTCGCCACCTCTGGCCGAATACTCCCACTCCTCTTCGGTCGGCAGACGATAGGTCACGTGGTCGCGCTTCGAGCGCCACTTTGCAAACTCTACCGCATCTTCGTAAGAGACGTTGACTACGGGCAGCATCTCGCCGCCTTGATACGGTTTATCGCCTGCCCAGTTGCTGGGAGGCTGATGGTGCGTTTCGCTGACGAACTGTGCGTACTCTGCGTTTGTCACTTCCGTCCTGTCCATTGCGAACGAGTGGACGACGACCAGATGCTTCGGTCCTTCAGTCGGAGCGCCGTCGTCGCGCCCCATCTCCATCGTCCCGCCGGGAATCTGTATCAACTGAGGAGGAGGCGGCGGGTTCTCTCCCTTATTGTTATTAGTGTTGTTAGCATTATTAACGTTATTAGCGTTATTAGCGTTTGAGTTCTCTTTATTAGTGTTAATAGCGTTAGAATTAATATTATTAGTGTTCGAGCGAGCAGAGAGCATGTACCAGACGCCTATTCCGCTGCCTATGAGAACGACTCCTACGATTGCTGCAATCAACGTCGTAGAGACGCCGGAACGCTGCGGCTTTGCGATAACTGCGCCGGAGTTTTGAAACGCAGCCTGACCTTGTCGCGCAAACGGCTGACCTTGTTGCGAAGCTCTCTGCCCGCTCCACGCGCCTGCGGACTGTTCACTTTCACGCAGGCTCTCTTCATCAACAGGCTGTGTGATTACGCCCTGACGCTGCGAGAGCGTTGATTCCAGATTGACTTCCGAAAGCGGACCGGATTGCATTGAGGAAGCTATGCGCGCCGCCTGTTCTTCGCGCTCCTTCTGCTCACGGGCGGCGCGCTCGCCTTCTTCGGCAACAGCACGCTCATGCTCTTCGGCTCTCTTGCGCTCGTTCTCTTCGCGTTGCCGTCGCTCCGCTTCCTCACGCTCGCGTGCGACCTTTTCTTCTGCAAGCTTTTTCGCGGCTTCAGCTTCCGCAAGAAGACGTGCCTCTTCAGCGCGTCTTCTTTCTGCCTCCTCTTCGGCCTTGCGCTTGGCCTCAGCCTCAGCACGAATTCTGGATTCCTCTTCAGCACGAACCCTTGCAGCCTCTTCTTCAGCTTTGCGCTTGGCTTCAGCTTCCAGGCGCAGACGCTCCTCTTCTTCGGCACGCTTTCGCGCAGCTTCTTCCGCCTGCTGTTTCTCCTCTTCCTCTTTTGCTCGAAGTCTCGCTTCCTCTACGGCCTTTTGTCGCGCGGCCTCTTCTTCGGCCTTTCGTTTAGCTTCTGCTTCTGCGGCAAGACGCGCCTCTTCCTCTGCTCGCCGATGATCCTCTATGCTCTGGTGTCCGAAGACAGATGCCTGTGGCACACTCGTCTCCATAAGGCTTTGCAACTGAGCATTCAGATCACAGAACCCGCCCGTGCACTCAACCTGCCGACTCCATTCCGCAAACCCGTCGTGCAGAATTTGAACGCGATGCGTCCCGCGCAGCATGTCCGGCACGACTAGCTTGCCCGCATTATCCGTCATTCCTACTGAGACGTTGTTGATATAGACGCGCGAGTTCGGCGGGTTCGTGTTAATGCGTAAGGTCGTAGCATCCGGCGGAATCGAAACCGCTCCGTGCGAAGCGATTATTGTCGGCGCATTAGCAGAGCTAACCAGAGTGCTGTTCAAAGAGGCAGAGACAGAAGCTACGGCGTCGCGCAGTTCGCGTATGAACTCTTCGACCGATGCTGGGCGATTCTCAGGCTCTTTCTCAAGCGCGTGGCGAACGACAGCTTCAATCTGCGCCGGAACTTGCACACCCAGAGAAGCGAGCGGAGCCGGACTTTCGGTCAAATGCTTCTTCATAATAGAAGGAATGCTGGTGCCTTTGAACGGCACGTCGCCGCCGAGCATTTGATAGAGTATGACGCCCAGGGAGTATATGTCTGCGCGCGCGTTCGGTTCTTCGTCGCCCCATTGTTCAGGAGCCATGTAGAAGGGCGAACCCATCAGCCCGCTCGTCTTCGCCTGAACGAACGAACCCAACAGCTCGCCCGATTTAATCTTTGCCAGCCCGAAGTCTAAAACCTTTACTGCTTCCGCCGTTGGCAAGCCTTCCTGAAACATCACGTTCAGAGGCTTCAGGTCGCGGTGAATGATTCCCTGCCGGTGCGCAGCCGAAACACCAGCGCCGATAGCAGAGATGATTTCAAGCGCACGCGCTGGCGGCAACGCGCCTTCTTCAGCGAGCATATCGTGAAGAGAGCGACCGCTCACAAATTCCATCACTAGAAAAGGCATAGTGCCGCGCACCACCCCGAAGTCCGTGACGGCGATTATGTTCTGATGGCGTATGGCGGCGGCGGCCAATGCTTCCTGTCTGAAGCGCGTGACGAGCATCGGGTCGTTGCCGACCAGATCGGGAAGAATGATTTTGATAGCGTGCGCGGTTTTTAGAAAGATGTGGCGTGCCTGAAAGACCACGCCCATGCCGCCGTGTCCGATTCGGCGTTCGAGTTGATAGCGACCGTCAAGGGTCGGTTCGCCGGCAATAGATTGAGTCGTTGCGTCACCGTCGTCAGGACAGTGGTTGACGTGATCGGGGAAACAGCGACGACAGACGGGGCATTCTTTCATCTATTGTTCATGCACAGAGGCAGCACGCTCTGTAGTCTCACAACGGCGCGGTTCGGGAACGCCACGCGCTTCATCCTCTTTTTTGCCTCTACAATCTTTCTGCGGCAATAGAATCGTTTTCCGCTTTATGTCTGGAAGACTCTCGACTCGGCGCGTTATCTCATTTTAAGAGGCAGCAACGGAAGTTTTGTATGGGCTGCCGGACAAACAAGTTGAGAAGCAGAATCGAAACCACGCGCGCTCGGTTGATTTTAACGACTCATTGCCTGCCAAGCAAGCGGGATTGAATAAGTTATTGACTACGGAGCCGAATTAGCCTAGAACATCTCTCGGCCTCGCTTTAGCCCGCACGCTCTCGGAGACTGCAAACTATGGCTCATGAAGATGAAAACAAGTTAGCTACAGATAATCAGGTCATACAGCTTATACATCAGATGAACGAAGACTGGGTCAGAGCCTTTGCCGAAGGCGACGCAGAAACTTTGGACCGCATCATGGCAGACGATTTCGCCTTCACCTATCCTCTTGAAGGCGATGACAAAAGCCAGTTCATCTCGGATTTAGTCTCAGGCGCGATGAAGGTCGAATATCTGAGCCGCGATCACGTCAACGTCTCTGTTTACGGAGGCACCGCTGTCCTGACCTGTCGTGATGATGCGAAGTGGATTTATCATGGCAGAGAGATCAAAGGCCACTACAAGACCCTGCACGTTTATGCTGAGCGCGACGGGCGCTGGCAACTCGTCGCCGTCCAATCCTGCCCCTACACATGAGCGAGAACATTGCAATACTTATTCGTCAGGCAACTGCTGACGACGTACCGGAACTCGAACGCCTCATACCTGAATCCGTACGCGCTCTTAGTTCAAACTATTACAGCGCTGCGCAGATCGAGAGCGCCCTTATAAACATCTTCGGCATTGATACCCAACTCATAGCGGACGGCACATACTACGTCGCAGAGATTGATGGACGCGTGGTCGGCTGCGGGGGTTGGAGCAAGCGTAAGACTCTCTTCGGAGGCGATCAGACGAAAGCTGTAGAAGACACGCTGCTCAACCCTCTCACAGAACCCGCACGCATACGCGCCTTCTTCATTCATCCACGTTACGCACGACGCGGGCTGGCAGGACGAATTATAGAAACATGCGAGCAGGCCGCACGCGCATCAGGATTCTCTTCAATCGAACTCGCAGCAACTTTGCCGGGCGAGCCGCTCTATAAAGCCTTCGGCTACCAGATAAGAGAGCGCTTCGACATTCCGCTCCCAGACGGCATAGGACTTCCCGTAGCACTGATGAGAAAACAGATATAAACTCTGCATTTACTAAGACAAAAGCGCGCTCGCCAGCCTTAAAATCACACCTGATTCCAACGCAATCACGCTTGATTCCAATGGAATCACGCCTGATTATAAAGCAATCTCTCTTGATTACGTTCCAATCAAGCCTGCTTCCAATGCAAGCACGCCTGCTTCCATTGGAAGATCGTCATCTTCCAATGGAAGATTGCCTGCTTCGGTTGGAAGTTGTCTTGCTTCCAATGCAAGCAGGCGTGCTTCCAATGCAAGTTCGTCATCTTCCAACGCAAGCACGGCTGCTTCCAAAGGAAGATTGTCTGCTTACGTTGCAAGCAAGCCCGCTTCCAATGGAAGCAAGACAACTTCCATTGGAAGCAGACAAACTTCCAACGCAATCTCAGCCGCTTTCGACACGAATCAAGCCTGCTTACAAACCAATTGTTTCAACCGGAATATCAACGCGCTCACGGTGAACCGCTCGGTCAAACAACTTCGCTTTTGACAATAGATATTGTGAAGCCTATATTGCGCGCATGAATGAGTTGGAGAAGTTCAGGGCGCGCGAGTTTAGAGGCGTTGAGGAATTGGCGTCGGCGGCTGGCTCTCTCATAGAGCAGTACACTAAAGAACCTGCGCGCGGCAACGTTCGTTTAGGCATAACCGAGCGCATCGTGCGCCACTACTTGAGCGAAGGCTTGCTCGGCCCGCCAACGGGACACTCCGGCTCCGCGATACTTTTCAACTACGGAAACCTGCTTCGCCTGCTCGCCGTAAAGAAGCTTCTGGCAGACCACTGGTCCGTCGTCAAAATCAGAGAGTTCATATCGGCTCTTGACATTACCGCGCTCGAACAACTCGTCGCAACCGCACTCGCCCCAAACACACCGAAGCAGAAAAGAGTTGAGAACGAAAAGAGCGATGCTCAGAACTTTCGCACCACACAGCGTCTTCAACAGACCGCAGCGGAGCGGGAAGAGACGCCGCCTCCATCCATGACGCTTGCGACAGCGCCTCCGCTCGCCTCCCTTGCAATCGAATCCGCACGCCGGGCCGAGCGCGCATCCGCCGAATGGATTGAGATAGCAACAGGGTTAGAGATTAAGATACGCCGCAGCTTTCGCCTGCCGCGCAACGAGAAGGAGCGCGAGCGTCTCGTCAAGCGTTTCTGGTCGGTGATCGAAAAGCAGAAGCCAGAATCGAGAAGCCAGGAGTCAGAATAATAACTCGTTAGCAAATGAGCGCGGGCTAAGCTTGGGAGCGCAGTTTAATTCTGGGAGCGCAGGCGGCTCGCCTGCTGAGCGCCGCGAGGCGCGAACAAACAGTTAGATTGCTAGAGCAATCTTGCAGGCCGTGCCGCCTGCGCTCCCAGCTTTCACCTCACCACGATATTTACTAATCGCTGCGGGACGACTATGACCTTAACTATCTCATGCCCGTCCGTGAAGCTTCGTATCTTATCGTCTGCCAGAGCAGATGCGCGCAGTTCGTCCTCCGGCGTGTCAGGTGTAGCATGAATACGAGAGCGCAGCTTGCCATTTACCTGAACGGGAATCTCCAACTCTTCCTTGCGCGCGAGTTCTTCATCAGCCTTCGGCCAACGCGCCTCGCTGCCCATCAACGCAGCGACGCTCGTGTTCAAATGCAACTCCTCGAAGTCCTCAGTGATGCGCTGAATCGTCTGATGAGTCTTGCGGCGCAGAGCGCGTGCTTCCGTCGAAAACTCTTCAGCAGCGGGCGCACTCTCTCTTTGCGAAGCATCAGACAAGCGCTCATGCCATCTCCAGACCATCCCGTAAATGCGGCGCAGGAATCTGACAGCGCCCTCTATGCCTGTCTCCTGCCAGCGCAGTTCGTTTTCAGGCGGCGCGGCAAAGAGCACGAACAAGCGAACGGCATCTGCTCCGTAGGCAGCGATCATGTCGTCCGGGTCAACGCCGTTTCCCAAAGATTTAGACATGCGCTTCCACTCGTTTGTGCCTTCGACCAGATTCGTCACCATGCCCTGCGTCATCAATCGCTTCACAGGCTCATCGAACGAAATCAACCCAATGTCGCGCATCACCTTCGTCCAGAAGCGCGTGTAGAGCAGGTGCATCACTGCATGGTCAATGCCGCCTATGTACTGCGAGACAGGCGTCCAGTAAGCAATCTTCTCCTTATCGAACGGCGCAGCGTCGTTGTGCGGGTCGCAGTAGCGGAAGAAGTACCAGGATGAATCGACGAACGTGTCCATCGTGTCCGTCTCTCGTCGTGCTGCTTCTCCGCATTTAGGGCAGGTCGTGTTGACGAACTCCGCCACACCAGCGAGCGGAGATTCACCTGTGCCGGTAAAGTCCGCATGGTCCGGTAATCTCACGGGCAAATCTTTTTCCGGCACGGGCACTGTGCCGCAAGCCGCGCAGTAGATGATAGGAATCGGAGCGCCCCAGAAGCGTTGACGCGACACGCCCCAGTCGCGCAGGCGATATGTGATGGCCTCTTCGCCGAAACCTTTCTCTTCAGCGAAGCGTGTCATCAACGCAATCGCATCTTCCGACAGCTTTCCGCTCCAGTCGCCGGAGTTGACCAGGATGCCGTAGTCCGTGAAAGCCGTCTCCATCGCTGTGGACTGATCGGCGCGGCCTGGGTCGTGGTCAATCGCCTTCTGCTCGTGCGAGATTCGCTCTATGACGCGGCGAATGGGCAGAGAGTGTTTCTGCGCAAACTCATAATCGCGCTCGTCATGCGCTGGAACAGACATAACTGCGCCCGTGCCGTACTCCATCAACACGTAATTCCCAACCCACACGGGCAGAGCTTCACCGCTGAAAGGATTGATGGCAATCAGCCCCGTGTTGATGCCCTCTTTCTCCACTTCCTCTTCATCAAAGGTCATGCGATTACGAGCAGAAGCTTTCACGTACTCTACGAATCGCATCACGTCCGTCTTCAACTGTGAATCTTCCAGCAACTCCGTCAGCAGAGGATGTTCGGCTGCGACCACAATAGCGTTTGCGCCGTAGATTGTGTCTATGCGAGTTGTGAAAACGCGAACCTGTGCGTCCGTGTCCTTGATAGCGAAGTCAACGAACGCTCCCGTGCTTCTGCCAATCCAGTTGCGCTGCATCGTCAGCACGCGCTCAGGCCAGCCCGCTTCAATCTCCTTCATCTCTTCCAGAAGTTGCTCTGCGTAATCCGTTATGCGGAAGAACCACTGCTCAATATCTTTCTTCACAACAGGGCTTCCGCAGCGCCAGCAGACTCCGCCCGACGATTGCTCGTTCGATAGCACAGTCTCTTCCTTCGGACACCAGTTGACCTGAGACATGCGGCGATAAGCAAGCCTGCGCTCGTACATCTTCAGAAAAAACCACTGATCCCACTTGTAATACTCGGGCGTGTGCGCCGCTATCTCGCGCCGCCAGTCGTAAGAGACACCCATGCGCTTTAATTGCCCGCGCATGTGCTTGATGTTCTCTTCGGTCCAGTCGCGCGGGTTTATGCCGCGCTTGATTGCTGCCTGCTCCGCCGGTTGGCCGAAGCTGTCCCAACCAATCGGATGCAGCACGTTGAAGCCTTGCAGACGCTTGTACCAAGAGAGCGCATCCCCTATTGAGTAGTTGCGAACGTGCCCCATGTGCAGGAAGCCGGAAGGGTACGGCAGCATCTCCAGACAGTAAAACGGAGTGCGTTGGTCGTCGCGCTCAACAGCGAACGCGCCCGCCTCCTCCCAATGCTTCTGCCACTTCTCTTCTATCTTTTCAGGAAAATATTTTTCGTCCATTCTTCTCTCAAGCCTCAATTTGAATCCTTACACTTAATCACAAATAGTCCGCGCGCACAAAATGCTCTGTAAGCATCTCGGCATGTTCGCGGTCTAAAATTTTAGAGATTGTCGAAAGGCTCGGTCGCCGCTTCAACTCGCGCGTTGGCAATAAGGCGCTACGCTCGAAGCGGCACCGCAAGAAGGAGTTTCGTAGATTTATAAGTACGTTTCATTTGCTGGCTTAACGCTCTACACCTTGAAAAGGTTTCGTTATGTTAGCGCAAGGCGGGCGCAATTGTCGAATAGTTACTGTAAGAATGCACGGCGTCACTTGCTTTGAAATCTTTTAGAAGCCAGACGCGCAAATCTCTCATGACCGAAGAGTCACTTCTTTTTAGAGAATTAGCTTGAGCCTGTGATGCTTTTGTGGTATTAGCCCACTTCGGCTCTGAAACAATAGATCGACAAAGGTATCGTCCCCTGGCTGAAAGGATAAGGAAATGAAAGTTTCAAGTAACCCCCGTCGCTGCTTCTTCGCAGCTTCCAATCTTCGCCGCAATCTCTTTTTAACGCTAGCGCTCATCGTCGGATCTTTTTCAATAGCTAGTTGCAAAAGGAATAGCAACTTAGATATTGGCTTCATGGATTCTTCAAATTCTAATAATACGAATCAGTCCAACACAACGCAGAATGAGAACATGGATGTCAAAGGCATGGCGGATAAGCAGGGGCAGGCCACGCAACCCGACAAGGGCAATTTCACGGTCCAATACTCGGATGTGCGAAACCCAAAGTATGTTCAGATGAATGAGAATTTCAAGAAGCAGCACTTACTAGAAAACATCGCAGACGAGATAAATGCGACAATCGCCATCCCTGAGAACGTGACGATTACATTCAGAGAGTGCGGCCAGCCGAATGCTTTCTGGGACCCTAAGACTCGCTCTATAAATATGTGCTACG
This sequence comes from Acidobacteriota bacterium, assembly GCA_003222945.1. Lineage (GTDB taxonomy): Bacteria > Acidobacteriota > Blastocatellia > Pyrinomonadales > Pyrinomonadaceae > QHXM01. The sequence continues at coordinate 858 of QHXM01000012.1, read as the reverse complement.
AGTTGATGGAACAGATGACGGAAGACTTCAGGCCGGTTGCGAAGAACGAGCAGGACTTAAACGACAAGGTCGTAGGCGCTATGACCTTCGCTTTCATACATGAGCTAGGCCATTGTTTGATTGACGTGCTTCACTTGCCTTCGACGGGGCGCGAAGAGGATGCCGTGGACCAGCTTTCGACATTCGTGCTTCTTGCTTTGAATGGCGAAGAGGGCGAGAGGATGGCTCTGAGCGGCGCGATTTCGTGGGGCATACAGTACGATAAGATTGCAAAGTCCGGGAAGACCGCAGGCGAGTTGAACATGCTCTGGGCCGACGAGCATTCTATGGACGGCCAACGCTTCTACAACATTTTGTGCTGGATATTCGGCCACAATCCTGAAAAATATATGGCGCTCGTCAACAGTCCATTGCCCGAACAGAGAGCGGTCCGCTGCCCGCAGGAATACACAAAGCTCGCAACCGCCTGGCTCACTCTACTGAAACCCTATTTGAAAGACGGCGGCGCGAAAGCCTCAGCACACACTCAACCGATGACGGGCAACATGGGAAACAACACGCCGACGAAATGATGAAGGAGGAACGAAGGGCAGAGGGCGGAGGGATGAGGGATGAATGAATTGAAAGAAGGAAAGTGCTTTCTCTTTCTTTACTTCATCCCTCATCCCTCATCCTTCATCCCTTATTTCATCCCTTCGTTCATCCTTGCTTTTCCACTACGCTGACGATTCGCTCCATCTCTTCTTTCGCCCGCTCGGTGCTGGATTGAATGCCGGAGGCGCGCATCATGAATTCGTCTGCGTTGCTGGCGTTGCGCATGGCTTCTTCGAGCGTAATCAGGCGAGCTTGATAAAGATG
>QHXM01000011.1 GCA_003222945.1 Acidobacteriota bacterium | reverse complement strand
GCGCTCTCTTCTTCATTGGAAAGCCGGAGGATTTGCCAGACGTTGAGCGGTACGCGCAAGGCGCTGAAGGAATGCCTGATCGTGTGAAACAACAAGCGGCTGCGACAGCCAAAGCTATTCGCAGCCGCAACACAGGCGCTAAAGATTCATCAACTCATTAAGCAGGAGCAACGGGAGCGTCCGTTAGCTCTATGCCATGGATAGCCTCCCAGTCTTCGGTCGGCACCATCTCGATTGCATCCCAGGGGCAGCCGTCAAGGAACGCGCCGTCCGGTCCTTTGCTTATGCATTTCTGACAGCCTATGCAGAGGTTCGGATCAACCTCTATGCGACCGAAAGGCGGATGGTCCACGTCCGGGACCCAGAACATGCAGGCTTCAATCGGGCAATATTCTATGCAGGCTGGAGAGCCAGCACAACCCGTACAGCAGTCCGTTGTGATTGCAAGAATCTTAGGCTTCTTCTTGCGCGTGGCCTTACCGTCGCCCTCCGACATCGGAAAATGTTTTTCGAGAATTGAGATCATCCAAGTGCTCCGCTCAATATTTATTGAGGACAGCTTAACTTTAACATGGCGCGTGCTTACTTCTCAATATTGAACGCAATAAACGGGTCAGTACCACCTGCGGTAGCGGGTGGGTCTTTGTTAGCCCCAACCCACCCGCTATCGCAGGTGGTACTGACCCGTAGGCTACATGCAATTGCAATCTGCCATAGAGGGATTGCGGCCTCTGTCGCTCAGAGTTCAGGTAACAAGTCCCTACTCTTTGCCGCTCCGAGCAGGAAACTTCGCGCTCTGAGAGCGATGGTTGACGCTCAAAGGGAGAAAGTTCTCACTCTAAAGGGCGAAAATCGGCTCTTTGAGCGAGAATGTTGTCACTCAAAGAGAGAAACTCGGCTCTCCAAGCGCGGCCTTTCTCGCTCGGAGCGCGAAGACTGCCGCTCCAAGCGAGAAAATTGTCGCTCAGAGCGGGAATATTGGCTCTCTGAGCGCGACTGTTCCCGCTCGCAGAGGGAATTTCGGCGCTTCGAGGGCGAAAGTCTGCTCTAGGAGCATGAAGATTGGCGCTTTGAGAGTGAAATTCCGGCCACAAAGCCTCAACTTTCATGCTCCAAAAAGGAGCGTCACTATAGCGAGTTGCAATTGCATGTAGCCGTCCGCCAAGCGCTCTCACTGTCGCAAGATTGGCGGCGACGGAGGCGTCGGACGCTTCGGCGGGTTGCGTCGCAACTCTTCCATTAGATACTTCACGGCAGCTTCTAACGTTGGGTCTTCGCCTTGTGCGAACGCTTCGGGACGATCAATCACTTCAACGTCAGGGTCAACGCCTACGCCTTCGACAACCCAATGGCCTTCAGTGTCCATGAAACGAAAAGCAGGTGTGCTCAAACTCCCACCGTCTTCAAGCGCCGGGTTGCCGGAGAGTCCTATCAGCCCGCCCCAAGTCGTCGTGCCGAAGATGCGACCAAGATTTCGTTCGCGGAAGTAGTAGGGAAGCGCATCGCCGCCAGAGCCTGCGTAGCCGTTTATGAGCATAGCTTTTGGTCCGAGGTGCGAGAAGCCGGGCGTCTGTGTCGGATTGATGCCGCGCCGTGTCCAATAGCTGAGCGGTCTTCGCTCCAGAAGTTCTATCATGCGGTCGGGTATGAAGCCGCCTCCATTGTAGCGGTCGTCAATGATGAGCGCTTCTTTGTTCGCCTGTGGGTAGAAGTTTTTGAAAAGCTCGCGGTTTCCTTCGACCGCAGTGTTCGGGGCGTGTATGTAGCCGATGCGTCCATTTGAGAGTTTCTCGACGCGCGCTTGCTGAGCCTTGACCCAATCAAGATAACGCAAGTTTGATTCATTCTTGACAGGACGCACGCGCTCGTCGTGCGCGCCCGCAGAGTCTGGACGGTTGCTGAGCTTTAGAGTTACAACGCGGTCGCCCTTGCCTTCGAGCAGTTCGTAAAAGTTCTTCACGCTGCGCGTTGATTTGCCGTCAACCGCGAGGATAAAGTCTCCGACCTTTGCTTTCACGCCCGGCTCTGTCAGCGGCGAGCGAAAGCTTTCCTGCCAGTTCTCGCCCGAAAAGATTTTCGTTATCTTGAAATAGCCTGAAGGATCAGTAGCTATCTCAGCGCCGAGCAACCCGCCATCGGTGCGCGTGATGCGCGATGCTTCCGGTCCGCGCTCGACATAAATGTGCCCGGCCATCAGTTCGCTTCCCATCTCCGTGAGCACAAAGTTTAGGTCTTCGCGGTTCGCAATGAATGGAACGAGCGCCCCGTACTTTGCGCGTATGCCGGACCAATCAACGCCGTGCATGTTCGGGTCGTAGAACCAGTCGCGCATGATGCGCCAGGCGTCCGTGTACTCTTCAGCCCACTCAGCCTTCGGCTCAATCTTCATAGTCATGCCGTCGAGTTTGAGAAGCCCAGCGTCAGCTTTCTGGTTGGGAGCGACCGCGACTATGCCGAAGTTTTCGCCCGCCTGAAAGATAATCTGTTTGCCGTCGTCCGAAAGATCGTAATTGCGTATGCCGTCAATAATAGTCTGTTCGGCCTTCGCCGTAAGGTTGTAGAGCGATAGTCTTCCAGGACCGGAAATGTAGAGCACGCCGTCGGGTGTTGCCGAAAGGTGGCGATAGTCGCCGGGTTGACCGGGAATCGCTCGAACGCGGTTCTCAAATCCATCGAAATCAATCTTCACGTTGAGAGGCGTTGCAGCAGTCTTCTTCTCATCTGCTTTCGCTTCGGTTGCAGGTGTCGTCTGTGGCGTCGGCTGCTCTGGAGTTTGCGCTGATGGTTGCGCCTTCGCTCCCTGCGGCGGCGGAGCTTGCGCAGGGTTCGGCGGCGGCGTGAGCGGCGTCTCACCTGTCTTGATGCGCTCCTCGTCGCTGCTCGGCAGAAAGAGCGCAGGACCATCTGCGGAGAGAATGCCTACATAGACGCGCGTAGGGTTTGTGTAGATGTAGTTGAACTCAAAGCCGCTGAGCGTCAGGTTGAAGTCGCGGTTGGATAGAAAGTATAGATAGCGCCCCTTCGGATCAAAGACAGGCTCTGTGTCGCTCGTCATCCCGCCCGTCAACTTTTGCGTCCTTCCGTTCGCAAGCGAGTAAATCCAGATTTGCGAATATTGGTTCTCGCCAAGCTTCGTGTAAGCGATCCAGCGACTATCGGGCGACCAACTATAGTTTGTGATGTCGTTCGTCGAGCTATGGTCAACGTCTGTGGTCCTGCCGGTTTGAACGTTCACGTAGCGAAGACGCTGCTTCTTGTCGCCGTAAGCGATCATAGTGCTGTCGGGCGACCAGACGAGCGGGAAGCGCCAGATGTCGCCATCCGTAGTCACGCGTCGCTCGTCGCCGTTGCCGTCGCTTGGGCGAACATAAATCTCATACTCGCCTGAGCGGTCGCTCAAGTAAGCGACCAAGCGAGCATCCGGCGACCACGCGGGCGAGATTTCACGCACGCCCTGTGACGAAGTGAGGTTGCGCACCTCGCCCTCTTTAGCCGGAGCGGTGAAGACATCTCCGCGTGCGTCAAACAGAGCGCGTGCGCCGCTTGGCGAGATTGAGAAGGAAGTGATGTTCGCCTTCACGTTCTTAAAATAAGGAACTGTGTCCGGGAAATCGCCATAGACTTTAATCGGCACGCGCTCCTCTTTGTCCGAACGCGTGTTGAAGCGATAGATATAACCGCCCGCCTCGTAAACAATCTCGTCGCCCGATCCGCTAGGCCAAAGAACGTCGTGGTCCGAGTGGTTCGTCAACTTTCTGGTCTTCTTCGTCCGCGTGTCGTAGGCGAAAAGGTTCATCGTCCAGTCGCGGTCAGAGATGAAGTAGATCGAATCGCCGAGCCAGATGGGAAGCATGTCTTGTGCTCTTGTCGTAGTAATCTGCTCAGAAGTGTTGCGCTGTAGATCGTAAATCCAAACGTCCGGCGATTGCCCGCCGCGATAACGCTTCCAGCCGCGAAACTCATTTGAGATTGGAGTGAAAGCGACCTTCGTTCCATCTGGCGAATAGCTCAAGCCTCCGCTCTCAGTAATCTGTAAGGGCTGTTCTTCGCCGCCTTCGACAGGAACTAGATAGGGACGACCCAAACGGTCGCTGTAGGGAACGCGGTTGGCGCGGAAGATTACATACTTGCCGTCAGGCGTCCAACCTAGAACGCGATTGTCCCAACCTCCGCGCGGCGGAAGCGCTCCGACATCGTTGTGAAAAGTGAGTTGACGAGGCTCTCCGCCATCAACAGAGATGACGAAGACCTGTCTTGTTCCATCGTACTCGCCTGAAAAAGCTATCCAGCGTCCGTCGGGCGAGAACTTTGGAAATAGTTCCAGACCTGCGTGCGACGTGAGCCTGCGAGCAGTGCCGCCGCGCGCTTGCACGGTCCAGATGTCTCCGGCATAGACGAACGCGATCATGTCGCCGTGTATATCTGGAAAGCGAAGCAGTCGTGTAAGCTCATCCTGTCCTTGCGCTTTGACAGATGCGGTCGTACAGAGGAAGAGAAG
>QHXM01000010.1 GCA_003222945.1 Acidobacteriota bacterium | reverse complement strand
TGCGCGCACGGCTGAAGATGTTGCATGGGCAAGTGTCGTCAACGGCAACGGCGTTAATGATTCACGTTCTGACACTAATCGTCGCGCTGGTGCTCGTCTGGAACAAGCTCGCTCCGGCTCTGGCGCTGGTCGCGCTCTTGATTTTACTCTTGCGCGCGTTGTTCGGCTTTTCCAGATACGACCGCGCGGCAAATGCCAAACAGATCGGCTTTCGTGAACTTGGCTTCGGGGCGATGACTGTTGCGGCAATCGCGCTCGGACACTACTTCAATCTTTAATCTATAAACTACGGAGGACTCATACATGACACTCGACACATCAACCACCGTTCGTGAATTGGCCGTGCGCGCGCCGGGCGCGACGCGAATTTTCGAGAAGCTGAAAATTGATTACTGCTGCGGCGGGGCGAGAACACTTGGCGTTGCCTGCGCGGTAGCCGGCGTGAAGACAGACGATGTCTGGAAATTGCTGGAAGAGGTTGGTCAAACGGCAAGCAGCGAGACGATAGACTTTCAGACAGCTTCATTGACTGAGTTGGTGAAGCACATTCTGGACAAGCATCACGTCTTCACCAAAGAGGAAATGGAAAGGCTCGACGCACTGACGGAGAAAGTCTGCTCCGTGCATGGTCAGAATCATCCAGAGCTTCTGCGCGTCAAGTCTCTATTTCAGAGTTTGTGCGTAGACTTGAAGCCGCATATGTTCAAAGAAGAGCAGGTACTCTTTCCTTACATCATCCGATTGGAAGAGGCTGTGAGCCGCAAGCAAACGCCAATGCCTCCGCCCTTCGGCACGGTGCGTAATCCTGTCCGCATGATGATGTTTGAGCACGATACGGCAGGAGAGTTGCTGCGCGAATTGCGCGAAGCGACTTCTGACTACACAATGCCTGCGGATGCCTGCATCAGTTACAGAACTTTATATCAGGCAATGGAGGCGTTCGAGCAAGACCTGCACCAGCACATTCACTTGGAAAACAACATTCTCTTTCCGCGTGCGGTGGAGATGGAAAGCCTGGTCAATTCCGTTTAGAATTTTGCCGAAGGATAAGGCGAGGAGCGTTTCTCTTTTTCGTCTGTGACTTTATGAAGTCACCTTCAATCGAGAATCTGTTGGAGGCGGATCATATCTCGCTGGACGATCTGATTATTCAACTGTGCGCGGCCCTCGAAGAGCGCGATGTGGAGCGATCTTTCGCCCGGCTCGATCTGATGTGGGCGCGTTTGGCCGTCCACATCAGGGCCGAGCACCTCTGCCTCTTCCCCGCTCTTCTCGACGCCGCCCGTCAACTCTCAACTTCTGAGGAAGGCGCTCCGCGCTTTGATGAAGCGCAAGGACTCATCAACCAACTCCGGCGCGATCACGATTTTTTCATGACGGAATTGGCGAGAGCCGTCAATGCGATGCGCGAGATGATGAACGCTCAGGATTCCGGCGCGTCTGAAGAACGATTGCGAGAAGTGCGGCAAACAATCAGCATCGTCAAAGCGCGACTGGCAGAGCACAACAAGCTGGAAGAGGAACAGGTCTATCGCTGGCCTGCGGCACTTCTGAACTCATCAAGGCAAGCGCAACTGAATGAGTGTGTGCGGCGTGAGATTGAGAATCTGCCCTCGCGTTTCGCTTAATCTGCGCACGGCCAGCAGATCACATTACTGAATAGTGGAGAAGAAGTATGCTGAAGGTTGAAGCCATGTCGAAGGGTGAGATGACGGCGCTGCTCCTGCGCGGCGGGTTCGGACATCTGGGCTGCACGCGCGATGGTCATCCTTACGTTGTACCAATGAATTATGCGTATGACGGACACCTTCTCTATTTCTTCACGACCGAAGGAACGAAGACTGAATACATTGCGGCCAACCACGAAGTCTGCTTTCAAGTCGAAGAGATTACCGATCCCTCCAACTGGCGCAGCGTGATGTTAATCGGCGAAGCGTATAGAATCACCAAGCCAGAGGAGATGGAGCGCGCCATGCAACTGATCTCAGAGCGCAATCCTACGCTCACACCAGCGCTCAATAAAACTGACATCGGTGCATGGCATCGTCTCAGCAGGATTGCGATTTACCGTATTCGGCCCAGTGCCATTTACGGGCGCAAGACCGTGTGAAATGCTGATTCAATCCTAGTGCGAGATCCGCTCCCGGCCTGGGCTGGTTTTCTACACGAGACACGAGCAGGACCTGATTTATCGCTATCTTTTGGATCCTTATTCGCGCTAAAAAGCATTCTCGTTACGGCGCTGTTGATTGTTCCTTGCCTCCAGTTCTTCGTTTTCAATCTTTTTAACCATGCGATCAATTCAACCGAAACAAATACCTCTTGAATCCTTGATGCGCTCATCACTAAATTGACCTCGCAGATTGCAAACTCACGCATTGTTGACCAACTGCTTGAACACATCAGCACGCGCCCACTATTGGCAACTGAGACCGCCCACCATCGAGCCATACATCGGCCATTTCCTCGAACTGAAAGAACCAATCATCATTATTCGCACACATCGAAAGACTTGCCTACACATCAGGAACACGCCCTTTCCTCCTCACATTTTCATCACCGTTTCCGCTTCACTTGTCTTTGGTATAGCCGTTGATTAGCTCTGCACGATGAGCCACAAAATCTCTAAAATATTTGTGGCCCACAGGTAAGAAGCCTTATTTGTCAACAATTGAGAGCTAAACATTGCAATTAGTCTCTTTGTCTCAATCAAAGCGATAACGTAACGGTTATGATGTGTTACGGATTCGATTAACTCTCGCTGGGCACAATACTTGCTCGTTAACTTAGCGTCTTACTCACCAATTACTGTTTACAAATAAGGAGCATCTAGTTGAGTAGAAAAAATGAGTTGAAAGAGCATCGTGATTCAAAATCTCTTCACAGTAGAAGACACAAACGGAAGAACTATACGGATGAAATTTACGGGGCACGACTGCAATTTGAAGATGCACGAATCCTCGATGATTACGGCAAAGCAAACCGTCTGGATCGCTCCGAAGTGGTCAGACGAGGACTACATCATTTCGTGCTTTGGCAGAAGGATTCAAGGAAATCGGTGTGGATGAGATGCGTTGGGTAGCTGGCGTGCATCTCAATACAGACAATCCACATGTACATCTACTTCTCAACAAACACGCTATCTCTCGTGAGACGCAAAGCCTCATTCGCATCCCTAAGCTGACCGCTCCGCTGATTGCTCATTATACGATTCGACCAGACAAAACACGTGTGTTTTCTTACGGCACAATCATCAACTCTGAAGATTTGCGCTCTATTCTTATATCTCCACCGCGTGGACTTATCATAGCCACAGAAGAAAAGAGCTTACGCTTGGAGAAGGTTTTGGAGCATGATTTCACTCATCATCTTCAACATACCGTAGAGCCAAGCCGTGCCAGGCCAGACCGTCTGACTATCGCCCATGATTCATCAGCGAAGGAACATTCGCACACCTCTCCACTTATCCGCTCACGCTGACCTCTCGCGTGAATGTGAGCAGATAGGTGGTTCGTATCCGAACCGGGTGGCTCGAATACGAGCCATTGTTCTCCCAGCACTGGATGAATTAGTCAGGAAATGCTCCTATCCAGTTCCCCGGGGCAAGTGCATAAAGATTGCATTCAGATTCCTTGTCGTGAGGGCGATTAGCTCTCAGTTGATAGTTCTTGCGCCTAAAAAATAAGAGCGGTCAGCAGCGATAAGGAAAACGAAAGCGATGAAAAAGGGTCTTGACTTCATTTTGCTTGCTGGGCCAACGGCATACGCCAAACCAACAGCATCAACGCGTAGATGAAGCGCGACATGCCAGAAGAGCGTCAGGGCGGACCCATTGCGATGTCTAAGAACTTCGAGCGTGTGTGCAGTGAGTTGGAAAAGCGCGGCTTGGAAGTGAGGCGCGGACTATCAACATGGCGAGTCCAGATTAGAGCTTCTTAACACACAGTCAAGGAGAAAGAATTATGAGCAGCAATGGAGTTCAGTTCCTCAACGTCCCACAGTTAGCCGAAATGCTCGGTGTCAAAAAGCGCACAGTTTACGAGTGGGTGGCGCAAGCCGCAAAGACGAAGATTCCGATTGAGCGTGCTGGCGGGAGTCTGCGTTTTCGGCTCGACAGAATCTTGCAGTGGACGGAAGAGAGAGGTCGTCAGAGCGAAAGCGCGTAACTTCATGCTTTCATCGTTGCGGTTTCAAATGATACCATGCGCGCCGTGCTCCCGAGCGGCTGCAACCGGAAAGGGAGACTAGCATGGTGCGAAAAAGAGGGAGTCGCTGGCATTACGACTTCATGATTAGAGGCGTGCGCTATCGCGGAGCAATCCCAGAGGCGCGCACCAAACAACAGGCCGAAGAGGCTGAAACGAAAGAACGTCTGAAAGTTTATGAACGCAGATACGGCAAAGCCACAGGCAATACTCTTTTCAAAGAGTTTGTGGAAAAGACCTATCTGCCATGGGTCCGCAGCAACCGCCGCACAATCAATGATGACATCATTCACTGTAAC
>QHXM01000124.1 GCA_003222945.1 Acidobacteriota bacterium | reverse complement strand
GTTTCTATCCATGGCAAGATGATGCCGAATAGAATGGCAAAGCGAGACGATGTCTCCCAGTCTATGGTGCTTGCTCGATGAACGATGGGATTCCAAAGCAGAGTCAGAACGACGAAAACAATCAGTGTAACAGCGAACACGGTTACAAACTCAACGAGTAATTTCTTGATGTTCATTCCTTCAAACTCCTTCGATCCTGTGACTGCCAAAAGCGGGATAACACCCGAATTCAGCCGCGCGCAATGACCATTAAAGATAAAAGACAAGCTAACTGCGAGTCCGGTTCAATGAGTTGTTAGGTGGCACGCGCGTCATAAGCCAAATAGTTGCGAGTGCCTCGACTCCGTAGCGATAGCACCAGGCCCACGATCATCAGAATGAACAATCCGAAGTTTACGTACGGCCCCGGCGGCGTTCCCGTGCGGACCAGCGGGACGAACTGGAAAATCAACTGGCCGGTGAGATAGTTCAGCAGGAGCAGCGCGAACATCAGGGGGACCGCGCTGCGATATCGCACCAACACGAGCACGCATAGCAGGCCGAGCGTCAAGCGCCAGAGCGACCCCTGAGAGAAGAGAGCCACCATCTGCTGCGCGGCCTCGGGCGTGTAGGTGGCGACAGGAATCCCGTCGGCGGCTCTGGCTGTATCGTACCCGTTGAAGATGACGCTCAGACTCTGAGTGATCCTCACGCCCACGACCAATCCGAAGAGCCAGAGCGCTATCTTGTAACCTCGATACGTGTTATCGATAGATTGGGGGAGAAGCTTATCGAACATGACGGTTCCTTTCGTGATGACGAGCTAAAGTATCAATGCATACGAAAGGGTGTCGCAGAAGGTTTCGCGGGCGCTGGCCTAATGTGCCAACCACCTAACATGTATTAGACATCAAGGAACGCCTGAGACTATCTCACTTCCGGTGTCTAAAACAACAAAGGGATGAAGGATGAAAAGAAGAACACATTCTCAAATTTAATCATTCCGCCTTCATCCCTCCGCCTTGCCTTTTCAGCCTGTGAACGTGGCGCTCACGATGTCGCTGGCCTAACCGATGAATGAGATAGCATTCAACTTCAAACTGACCCACTACTCTTAGCTCTGTCCATTACGCTGGTTGCGGCTCTCTAAGTTATAATCCCTCCGCTCGGATAAAACACGACGGCCAGACTGCACGGTTGATTTGATTCACGATGCTGTCGGAAATCGCAGAACGCGAGGGGTTGAAGACTTTAATGGATGCTAACAGATTAGAACATTTCAGGGGCATACTGCTTGAGCAGCTACGACAACATAATGAGAACGTGCGCGATGAGCAGGCAGCCGCGCTCGAATCCGTAGATGACAGCGTAAAAGACAGCATGGATATGTCGCTACAGGATGTGAATCAGGAACTCTCATTGAGGCTTGGTGAGCGCGAGTCGCAGGCTGTAGCAGAGATAGACGAAGCGCTCCGCAGAATTGACGAAGGCACTTACGGTCAATGTGAGCGTTGCGGAAAACCTATTGACGAGCGGCGGCTCGAAGCCATGCCTACTGCACGCTATGACGCAGCGTGCCAGGCCGAGATTGAAGCGAGCAAGGGCGGGAACAACGCACCGACGCTTTAGGCAAAAGGAAAAAGTGAAGAAGAAGAGCGCGTCTTTCATCTTCCACTTTTGCCTTTTACCTTTTTCCTTTTGCCTTCCTCTCACGCCTTCGGGTGCGTCTTGTCGTAAACCTCTATCAATTTTTCCATAGAAACGTGTGTGTAGATTTGCGTCGTGGAGAGGCGCGCGTGGCCTAAGAGTTCCTGAATGTCGCGCAGGTCCGCGCCGCTGTCTAATAGATGAGTTGCGAAGGAGTGGCGGAGGGCGTGCGGGCTTATGTTGTGAAGGCCAGCGCATTGTGTGATGTACTTGTCAACCATGCGGCCAACAGAGCGCGTGGTGATACGCGTGCCTTGATAGTTTAGAAAGACAGCTTGAGTGTCGCGCTCATCCATTGGCGCACTCTGCAAGAAGGCGTTTCGCACCGTGAGGTAATTTAAGAGAGCGTGAAGCGCAGGGTCGCCAAAAGGGACTATACGCTGCTTGCGCCGCTTGCCTGTGACACGGATGAGCTTTTCTTTGAAATCAATATCGCTCATATCGAGTTTCGTCAACTCCGAGACGCGAACGCCCGTGCCGTAAAGAAGCTCAAGGATTGCGCGGTCACGTTTGCCTAAATCCGTTTCAGTGTCGGGCGTTTCTATGAAGCGAATAGCGTCTTCTACGGAGAGATGCACGGGCAGTTTCTTTTCGAGTCGCGGTGTGGAGACGAGTTTCGCGGGGTTCAATTCAACAACGCCTTCGCGCACGAGGAACTGGAAGAAGGTGCGAAGCGCGGCGAGCTTTCGCGCGACTGAAGTTTTTTTCTTCTGCGCAGCGTGAAGTGTAGAGAGCCATTCGCGTATTGTGATGTGATCAATCTGTTTAATGTCCACTTCGCGGCGATTTCCAGTCTGCGCGTCCTGCGGAGCGATGTAGTCAAGGAATTGCAAGAGATCGCTCATGTAGTTGCGAAGCGTATGCTCGCTCACGTTGCGCTCGTAACGCAGGTGCTCGAAGAACTGTGTAAGTAGTTGTTCGATCATGGAAGTTATTTAATCATTGATTAAGGTGATTGTTATATTACGACTCTCAATTGAACGTAGCACTGAACAAAGCGCTCCTGTCAGTACCACCTGCGGTAGCGGGTGGGTTTGAGACGCAAAAGACCCACCCGCTACCGCAGGTGGTACTGACCCGTTTGTATCTGTTCAATTCGCAAGACTGAACTTATAGATTATCAGACCTGCGACCTTGACGGGCTTGCCCGAAAGAATCGTAGGCGAGAAGCGCGCAAGGCGTGCGGCTGCTACTGCCGCCGGTCTTAAAAGAGTGTTTCCATCAATAGCTTTCGCTGAAATCACCTTGCCCTGTTCGTTCAACAGAACCTCCACGTTCACAATTCCCTCAGCGTGCATATTTCTTGCACCCATCGGATAGTCGGGTCTAGGCAGAGTGATAGCTTTTCCGTTCAATACGCCGCCAGAGACAGGCTTAGGTTCGGTCTGCGCCTGGTTTGACGCTGTTGGTTGCGGCGAGGGGTTTGAAACGGGCTGCTTGACTGTTGAAGAAGGCGTTGGCGTCTGCGTTGGACTTGGGCTTGGTTTTGGAGGCGGCGGCGAGGCGTCTGCTGCCTTGGCTGTCACATCGTCTCCTTTAATGATCGGCTCTGCGACTGCCGGGACAGCCCTTACGTTACCGCTCGTCTCCACTTCATCATTCATGTCCGATGGACCAACGCGACGGCTTCGCGCCGGAGGAGGAACGCTCGCGGCAGTCTGCGATGTATTGCTGTTTGAAGCAAGGATTGAAAGGGCGTCCGTTTGAGGCAAACTCTTCTGCGATGAGTTCTGCGGAGTAGCTGCTATCTCTTGATTGATGACAGAATCGCTCGGCTGCTGCGCGTTGTAGCTGAACCTGTCGTTCGGGCGGCGTGGATAATAGCCGCGACGCGCGCGCACCTTCATATTGGTTCGAGTCGCCACGCGCACAGAGATCGTGCGAAAGCGCCCGTCCGCACGGTCATCTGTAGGGTAGTAGCTCAGGATGTACTGCTGCGCAAGGTCCGCAGAGATTTGCGAGAAGGCTGCATCAAGGTCGCTCGTCTGAAGCGGAGTGTAAACCGCGCCGCCCGTGTGCGAAGTCAAATCCTGAAGGCGACGCTCTGCCGCAAGCGAGCGAACGTTCGCATTCGCAGTCTCTCCTGTGAGCATGACGTACTCTATCTGCTTGGTCTGCACAGCATAAATCTGGCAGTCTGCGGCGAGCACGCGCCTGAGCGTTTCATCGAAAGACGTGTCGCTTATTGTGTCCTCGCCGTCCGAGACTATGACTATCACTTTGCGTCCCGGATATGGTCGAAGGTATTTAGAGGCTTCTATGATCGCGTCCAGAAGTTTCGTCGCGCCTTCGGGTTTTCCGAAACGCTCGATTGTGTGAACCAGCGCGGGCACGCTGTTCGTCAAGGGCTGAACGAGATCAACGTCTGTGGCGACGCTGTAGATCGCCGCGCGGTCAATCGGGCGTATGACGCTGCGGAAGAATCTTATGGCGGCTTGCTTTTCAAACTCGCGCGCGCTCTGCAAACTCTCGCTATTATCGAATAGAAGAGCGAGCGTTACGGGAACTTCCGAGCGGCTTATTTCGCTTATGGTTTTGGGTTGACCGTCAACGCGCAACTCGAAATCTTCGAGCTTGAGGTCCGTGACTGCTCTGCCCTGCGAGTCAACGACGGAGGCAGGCACTGTCACTAGATTCGACGTTATCTTCACGACATCTTCCGCGCCTATCTCTTCGCCTGCGGACGTGTTCACGACGGGCGTCGGCTTAGGTTGTGGTGCGGGCGGAGGCAATTCGTCCATCACGACTGTTCCACCGGGCAGGCGCGCAGGCGGTGTCTGCACGGCAGGCTTCTGGCTCTGCGAATCACCGCCCGTATTGATGCGCTTCGGGCGTGTAGTTCCGGTTGAAGGCGTCGAAGGCTTATTGGTCGTCTGCTGTTTGTTGCGCCCCGATTGAGCGTAAAAGGCGGGCGCAAGCATCAACAGCATGAGCAGCGCAACGAAGAATCCGCGTGTGCTCGTGCGAGTTAAGCTACTACGGCGCAAAGCTAACGCGTTGCGGCCAGATGCTCTTTCTATTTGTACAGGATTTTGTGAAGTCAAATCTGCGCCTTTCCGCCGCTTCCCTTTCAGAATGCTTTCATACTTCATATTACCAGTAACCATCCAACCCCAGCCATTGGTGAGCTTCTCTTTCTACCGCGCGGTTGCACGCAGAGTGTCGCGCAGGCGAGCAGGGAAAATTCAATTTGTTAATGGTCGTGGCCCTTGACTTCGTATCGGTCGCAGGCGCGAGTTAAAGACTCAGATGTTGAAACTTTCGCTCAGGTTGCGAACAGGATAGGACGAAGAGCGCGAAAATCAACTCGCCGTTCGTCTGCCGCGAAGGATAACATGCGCGTGACGATTTCTACCACCCTTAAGCGGTCTAAACCTCAAGAGGCCAAAATCTCTTTTGAAGTAAGCGGCGGCAAGAAGCGCCTCAATTAGATTTCTTCTCAAGGTTTGTGTATAAACAGATCATCGAGAGATAACGAGAAGAGGGATTCTAAAGAAGTGGATCGAAACCGCGTGAGAGAAATCGCCTCGGCAGCCGCGCGCATCCTTGATGCCTACGGCCACATAGAGACCTCCGACTCGTCCCGCACGGTTTACACAGACGGCGATATGAATATAGCGGCGGAGTCCGGCGTGCTTGAGATTATTCATCGTGGCATGCTCGTCTTCCGGTACTCGCCCGACGACTCAAGTAGTGAACCTGTCTTTGAAGAGCATGGCGATTGGGCCTCAATAATCAAGCGCATGGCGGAAGCTATCCCTGATTCGCCGCGTGAAGAAGAGTAATAATCAAGGAGTAGTAATCATGTCCGCGACTGCCGATTCCACAAACGACTGGCGCAGGAATCTAGTAGAAGATTCGGAAGGAATAAGAGAGATGCTTGCCGAGACCAGGCGCATCGCAGTCCTAGGCATCAAGACTGAGGAGCAAAGCTATCAACCCGCATTCTACGTTCCTAAATATCTTGCATCGGCAGGTTTTGAAATTATACCCGTGCCCGTTTATTACCCGGAGGCGACGAGCATTTTAGGACAGAAGGTCTATCGTAAGTTAGTAGATGTGCCGGACGAGATTGACATGGTCAACGTCTTTCGCCGCTCTCAGGACATCAACGCGCACCTTAATGACATGCTGGCGAAGAAACCCAAAGCGGTCTGGTTTCAATCGGGCATACGCAACGACGCGGTCGCCGAACGATTAGCGCGAGAAGGAATCAAGGTGGTACAGGACCGTTGCTTAATGGTCGAGCACCGCTGGCTTGGTTGATTGATAGAGAATTTAGAGTGCGACGGGCGTGTGGATTTCAATGATGCGCTTCGTCAGTTGCGGGAGTTCTACGCGCGTGTAAATAGGAATCGAAGAGATTAATTCCCTTTCATTTTCATCCTGAAGCCATAGATTAAATCTCCGGCGTGCGCTCGCGCCACTTTCATCCCGTTCATCGAAGAGATAAATGGCGGAACAGTTTTTCAACGCGCGCCGGGCCGAAGGTTTTATCTTGCCGCCACCGGCGCACGCCACCATCACGGCGAAATCAACGTCAATGAATTTCTGAAAGCTGTTGCCTTCGATTATGACGCCCGGCGCGCTGACTCGTTCGAGCGCCTTATGTATTCCCTGCTCCACCTGCTCCTTTGTAGCAATCAGCCAATGAACATTTGAAGCGCCAGCGTCCCAGTATCGGCCTGTATCTTTGCCCGGAGCGTAGGTCTCCTCTCGGCCTGAACGTATAAGGGGCTTCTCACCCAGGAGGTGACTGACGCAGCAGGCATGTGGGTCTTTGCCGCATGAGCGATAGTGGCCTCGCGTCACCTTGATAGCTTCCCAGCCGGAAAGTTCGCGCAGCAGTTCGCACACGAGCGTCGTCTTGCCTGCGTTTGACGAGAAGCCTCCGACTGCGACTGCGGTGCGAATCATATCTTTCACTGTAGCCTTTAACGTATAGATTATATCCTGCGAGAGCAGAGTACAAAACACGCAGGCTTACTCGCTCTCTGCGGCGCGTGCGGGGGCGCAACGCAGATCGCGACCCCCGTCAAGATAATAGAGAGCGCTGCGCAGGTACGCGCGCTCACTTCTTTTTTGAAACGTACTCTCCAGACGGATCGATCTGCTTCATATGTGTGATCTGGCCGTTCTCTTCCACGAATTCGATGATGATGTCTGCGAACTCCGGCAGGCGAAACTTTAGTCCCCTGTAAGGAACAAGTTTCTCGTCGGGCACGCCAACGCGCACTATGTAAAGCCCGCTTCCGGGTCGCATTACCACCTGAAACTTCGCGCCCGTCGCAGTCTCATAATTTCCGGCGATGCGCTCAGCCATAGCCTCATCCAACCCCGGAGCGCGACGCACAAACGTTACTTCTGCTTCATCCAGCGACATAGTAGCTTTATCAACATCGCCCTGCGGATTGGTCGAAAAGTTCACGGACCACTTGCCGTCTTCCTCGTCATTCGGCGTGTCGAAACGGTCGTAATGAAAATGCTGAAGCGGCAGGCGTATCTTGTGAAAATCAAACTGAAGCTGATTGTCCTTCAAACTGATCTTCAACGCACCGTAAGCCGGATGCTCATACTCGCCAACGTAATCTGCGAGCGCGTGCGAAGGCTTAGTGTCGGGCACGCGGCCAAAGCCTTCTTTAGTCCTCGCCTCCATGCCAGCCTTCTTGCCCTTCAACCTTATGTCAAGCAGGCGGTCGGTCCAGGGAGTCTGCTCCATGCCTAGAAGACGTTCGTACACGTTGTAGCTGATGGCGTTGTAGAGCGGGGCTGTGTGGTTGCCGATTACGAAGACTATGACGCCTATGTGCTCGTTCGGCATGAATGAAATCTGCGAGTGAAAGCCGGGTAAATCGCCGCCGTGAAAAGTTATCAAGCGCCCGCGATAAGAAGCGGTCCAGCGCCCCATGCCGTAAGACTGGTTGATGACTTCCCACCAACCGCGCGTTTGTCCGGCAGTATTCGGCAACGCGATTGCAGGTTCGAGCGTCGCCTGCAAAACTTTCGGCGGCAGAACCTGCTTGCCCTTGTACTGACCGTTGTTCATCAATGCGATAAGCCAGTGAGACATATCATCCATGTTCGAGATGAGCGCGCCCGCAGCAGCCAAGCCCTCCGTGTCTTCGTAATAAGGAATCTTGTAAAGCTCCGAAGAGTCGCGCCGTTCTGTAAACGGCACGCCGTAATCCTGCTGCTTCATCATGTCCGCGATTGAGAAGACGGTGTGATTCATCTCAAGCGGCTGAAGAATCTTTTCGCGCACGAAATCTTTCCAGGGTTTACCGGACCGAAGCTCAATTGAGTAACCAGCGCCTGCATACATCATGTTGTTGTAGAGAAATATCTGGCGCGGCTGTTCTCTAGGCTCAAGATATTTCAGCCGCTCGAAGAGTTCTTTCGTAGAGTAGTCGGACTTGTACCAGATGGAATCGTGGCGCGTAATGCCCGTGCGGTGCGCAAGCATGTCGCGCAAGGTTACAGTGTTATTCAGGAAGCTGTCGTAGAACTCTATTGTCGGCACAGACTCGCGTATGGGACGATCCCAACTGAGCTTTCCTTCTTCGACCAGAAAGCCTGCCGCGACTGCTGTGAAGAGTTTTGTGTTCGACGCAATCGGAAAGAGTGTGTTCGCCGTTATAGGCAACTTCTTCTCATAGTCGCGGTAGCCGTAGCCTTTGGCGAACACCAGCTTGTCGCCTACGACGACGGCGACGCCAATGCCCGGAGCATTCCAGTCACGAAGCGTCTTCTCCATGAATTCATCGAAGCCAGCGAGCCGTTGCGTCACGTCAATTGTGTTAGGCGCAAGCTTCTCTTGAGCGTGAGTTGATATGCAAAGGGCGACTGCTAGCAGAGCCAGAGCAATGAAACGTTTGGTTGAAAGCATGAACATGCTATGCGAATGTTTAGATGGATACACGACGGGTCTCCTTCGGTTAAAGGGCATTCGAGTTGCGCAGAATTAAATAGTTGTTCTAAGCGATAGAGTCAAGCTTTATCGAGCGGACGCACTTCGCTCTTCTTGAGAACGCGCCGCAGGTAAAGTCGTAGCGAATGGCGGGCGCTTCGCTTTCTTACTTCGCGCGAAGCCAGGCGGTATGGTAGAAACTAACGACGCTGTTAACAATTTCGAGGAGGTAATCATGAAGGCATTCCGTTTTTTGCTGTTTATGCTCGCGGTCTGTTCTGCTCTTCTGGTATCTGCGCAGGAGACGAAAATCAAGTGGTTCGGTCACGCAGCTTTCTCTATCACAACGCCAAAGGGTAAAGTTCTGTTGATTGACCCCTGGCTCAAAAATCCTTCCAACCCGGAAGCGAAAGATGGAAAAGACCCTTTGGCCTCGCTGCCGAAAGTTGACTACATACTTATCACGCACGGTCACCGCGACCACGTCGGCGACGCTGTTGAAATAGCGAAGAAGACTGGTGCGATACTTATCTGCAATCCTGAATTAGCTGGCAACTTAGTAAAGCTCGAAGACTTTCCCTCCAAACAGGCTGACACGGACGCGATCATGGGAATCGGAGGCGAGATAAAGATTGCGGACGGAGAGGTCACAGTAGCAATGACGCCCGCCATTCATTCGAGCAGCGTTTTTAATCCCAAAGCCGGACCGACTGAAGCCGAGCGCGCATACGGCGGAAACCCCGCTGGATTCGTTCTGATAATCAAAGATGGTCCGACCATTTATCATTCCGGCGACACAGCATATTTCAAAGACATGGAGACAATCGGCGAGGAGTATCAAGTTGACTTGGCGCTTCTCAACATCGGAGGCCATTTCGGTATGGAGCCACGCATGGCTGCAAAGGCCGCGCAATCCGTTCGTGCAAGGCTTGCGATTCCGCAACACTACGCAACCTTTCCCGGCATAGCCGAAAACGCAGACGCATTTGCCGCAGAGCTTAAGAAGCTAAAGATACCTTTTTATGAGATGAAGCCGGGCGAGACCATAATCTTTCGCGGCAGACAGATGACACAACAAAGAGGGCGCGGCTAAATAAAAGCCAAGTGAATTTTTGTCAGAGCGGACTAAGCTTGCGCTCAGTCGTTCTTAAGCTTTAAGAAGTTTCTTCAAGAGGCGCACAGCGCGCGGTATTTCAGACGCTCGTGCATTTCCGAAACCTAAAACGAACCCTCGTCGCGCGGCGTCGCCCACATACGAAAGTGATAAAGCTGAAAGCCACAGTTTTCTTTCAGCAGCTTTCGCGGCGATTTCGGTATCGCTGACCTCGCAGTCTATCAATATCGTCAGATGCATTCCGGCTTCCCCTCCCACAATTGTGCAAGCTGGAATTTCGCGCTCGATCTCTCGGACCAGCACGCGGCGTCGCTCCGCATAAACCTGCCGCATCTTTCTGATGTGCCGTGCGAAGTGTCCCTCTCGAATGAATTCCGTGAGCACGGCTTGGTTAATAGGTGGTGGGCAGAGGTCCGCCGCCTGACGAACTACTGCGAAACGATCAACAAGGTCGGGCGGAATCACAACGTATCCGAGCCTGAGCGACGGGAATAGAACTTTGCTGAAAGTGCCGATGTAGATGACGCGAGAGTTAGTATCAAGACCCTGCAAAGATGAAATAGGCGCGCTCTCGTACCGATATTCGCTGTCGTAATCATCTTCGATAATCCACGAGCCTGCTCTCTCGGCCCACTCAAGAAGTTGGAATCTTCTTGTAGCGCTCATTGTAACGCCGAGCGGATATTGATGTGACGGCGCGACGAAGACTGCGCGTGCCTGCGGACTCAGGTTGATTCCGGCTGCAACATCCAGGCCCTCCGAGTCAACCGGAACAGGCACTACCTCGCACTCCGCCGACTTTAGAACATGATGCGCAAGCCAATAGCCAGGCTCTTCAACCCAGACCGATGTTCCCGCGTCGAACAACACGCGAGCGGTGATATCCAAAGCCTGTTGCGACCCGCCGACGATCATTATCTGCTCCGCTTCACAACGGACCGCACGCGAAGTCCTCAGATAGACCGCTATCACTTCACGAAGCGACTTTAAGCCCATAGCG
The DNA here is from genome assembly GCA_003222945.1 of Acidobacteriota bacterium. Taxonomy (GTDB): domain Bacteria; phylum Acidobacteriota; class Blastocatellia; order Pyrinomonadales; family Pyrinomonadaceae; genus QHXM01. The sequence continues at coordinate 3,087 of QHXM01000124.1, read as the reverse complement.
TCTGCGTATAGCAGATCACCGAGTCGCATATTGCGCGAGTGGCGCGCGACGAGCTTCGACCAGGTCTTCAACGGAAATGCTTCCAGTTCCGGGTGGCCTACCTGAAATGGTCCGAGGCCGTTCGTCCCGGAAGGATTTTGATAACGGGGCAGAATCGCTGCGCGTGTTGCAATCGCGCGCAATCTCGGCGCAGGCTTCGCTACAGCTTTGCGGCTCTTAGTCGCAGGTTCTTCCGGCAACGAACTAGCGATGAACGTGCCTGCGCCCGTGCGGCTCTCGAAATATCCTTCGGCCAGAAGCTGCGCGTAAGCGTTCAAAACTGGAAAGCGCGAAACTCGAAGCTCACGCGCTAGCTGCCGCGTTGACGGGACGAGTTGACCGGGCCGCAACTCTCTGCGAACGATCCTGGACCTGAAGGATTCGTAGATTTGCAGGTAGATGGGTTTCTGCATTCTACGGTCAACCGATATGAGTGTAGCGACTCCGCTCAACTGATTCTTCTGCGATATTAAAGTGGTCATGCCATGTTGCCTAAAATTGGTTATTGTAACTAACCACCTTTTTATATATACCAAATCAACGGCGCGCAGGCGAGAACTCGTCGAGAGCACTTCTCCCGGATGCGCGCGCGCGCCGTTAATTGATGTCGTATAACGAAACAGAGGGCATGAAGAGAATGAGGGTGTTAAGATTTATTAGAGCCTGCCTGCTCACGTGCGTACTCGGCTGTTTGTATCAGCCTCCGTTCGCATTTTCACAAACGGCTGCGCCGCGCGTGAATGCGCAGTCATCCGCCGCCGTGCGGGACGGGCAACATGATTTCGATTTCGAGATTGGCCGTTGGAAAACTCACTTGAAGCGTCTCCTGAATCCTTTAACCGGCTCGACCGCTTGGGTCGAATATGACGGCACTACGATGGTGCGAAAGGTTTGGAACGGGCGCGCTAATCTGGTTGAGTTGGTAGCAGACGGACCTGCGGGACATTTTCAGGGCTTAAGCCTTCGTCTATACAATCCAGAATCCCGCCAGTGGAGTCTCAACTTTGCAAACGCGAATAGCGGCGCTATGGCTCAACCCACAATCGGAGAATTCAAGAACGGGCGTGGCGAGTTTTTCGATCAGGAGACATTCAATGGCCGGACCATCCTTGTACGCTTCGTCATCTCTGACATCACTCCGAATTCCTGCCGATTCGAGCAGGCGTTCTCGGACGATGAAGGCAAGACTTGGGAAGTAAACTGGATCGCAACAGACACGCGAGTGAAAGATTGAGAGGTTCACAAAGGAATGGCATTCTTGATGAAGAGATTTCGTTTTAAGTTTATTTACTTACTGGCTGCCTCACTCGGCTATCTATGTCAGCCGATGCACGCGTTTTCACAGACAGCTACCCCACAAGTGAGCGCGCAATCTGCCGATGCTGTGCATGATGGTCAGCACGATTTCGACTTCAACATAGGCGCCTGGAAGTCTCACATCAGGCGGCTGCAACATCCGCTTACAGGATCAAAGGAATGGATTGATGTCAACGGCACTGTCACGGTCTCGAAGGTCTGGCAGGGTCGCGCCAATCTGGAGGAGATTGAAGCTGATGGTCCAACAGGTCATCTGGAAGGGTTAACGCTTCGTCTTTACAATCCAGAATCGCGCCAGTGGTATCTGTACTGGGCGAACAGTCAGGGCGGCACGCTCGGCGCACCTAACGTTGGAGAGTTTAAGAACGGTCGCGGCGAGTTTTACTCTCAGGACCAGTTCAACGGGAGAACCGTTCTCGTCAGACAAATATATTCTGACATCACACAGAACTCTTATCACTTCGAGCAAGCATTCTCGGACGACGGAGGCAAGACCTGGGAAGCCAACTGGGTTGCGTCTTTGACTAGAGAATCTGCGGCGCAGACTGCGCAACAGCAATCAAGCAGCGATGAGAGCCGACAGCGCGACTTCGATTTCAACTTCGGTAGATGGAAGACGAAGGTGTCGCGCCTTCAACTTCCGCTCGCGGGGTCAACAAAGTGGGTTGAGTATGAAGGCACATCTTTGGTCCGACCCGTTTGGAACGGGCGCGCATTGACCGCGAAGCATTCAACGGCAGGACCATCTTTGTGCGAAATGGTTTTGCAGACATCACACCGAATTCGTCTCGCTTCGAGCAGTCATTCTCAGACGACGGCGGCAGAACGTGGGAAACCAATTGGATCATGACATTCACGCGCGACAGGGATTAATCCAAGGCGTTAAGAAGTAGATTGAGCAAGGCGTCTTCTACCTGCGCCGCGTTGACCGGAATGATTTTCAAGCCGTACAGGGTGAAAGGAGCACGCAGTTATCTGATTGAGCGAAGCTCTGATCCGCCTACGGCTACATCATGGTAGCACCGGACGGTCTCTACGCGCTCAAGTGCGACTATCGAGGGACTAACAAGCGGTACGAAGTATTGGTTTCGAGTGGCAGCATAGGCGCGCAAGGCCAAAGCGGTTGGAGCAACCCAGCCGCAAGGATTGCGCCCTGAACTTTTCTTCGCCAGCCATTAACTATCCCCATCCGCGAGCAAGATAAAGCGCCGGGAAAGAGGGCGAGTGTGTCCGCTTTCCCGGCATTTGCGTAATCAAAACAGATTGCATGGATAATGCAGCCCAAAGCGTTATTATCATGCAACATGCAGGATAATACTCTTGACGAGCATTTTATCTTGCATGTTGCAGTAAAATGCGTGTTAGGCGCTACCTTGTTATTAACTTCTGAAGACAATATATTACCCTCACTTGGAAAGCTGTTTTAAATGTGAACGGAAGGCATATATTTTATAGACATGGCAATACCTGATTATCAAACTCTGATGCTTCCATTGCTTCAATTACTGAACGATGGTCAAGAGCATCTTCTTCGTGAAGCAGTCCAAGAGCTTGCCAACAAGTTCAACCTTACTGACGAGGAAAGAAGCCAGCTTCTTCCAAGTGGGGTTAGTACGATTATTGGCAACAGAGTTGGTTGGGCAAGAACATATCTTCAGAAAGCCGGACTCATCGAATCAAGGAAGCGTGGTTGCTTACAACTTTCTTCGAGAGGTAGGTCAGTCCTTAAAG
>QHXM01000009.1 GCA_003222945.1 Acidobacteriota bacterium | reverse complement strand
GACGTGAAGTTCATCTCCGAGAACCAAGTCGTTGACGAGGGATTCGATCAGTATCACAGCGACGGGCTGGAAATTCTTAACGACACTCCGCCTCCGGCAACAGGCAACGTGTGTCTCGGCGTCTATGAGAAGACGGGAGCGCGCACGCTTAAGCTCAAACACCCGTCTTGGATTTACGACTCGACCAACACGACTGTGATCGGTCAGGCGATCATTTTGGAGAACGTCAAGCTCGACAGGGGCGGGCGAACATTCACCGGCACGTTCACCGTCCAGTTGCGCGACCTTTTCGGAAATTCGCTCGGCCCGGACATCACCGGACAGTTGAAAGGCGACCGCATCACGCCCTAGCGCTCGCGCAGCCTCGGAGCCATTTTGGGCGATCATCTACTTGAAACACTTAGCCGGTGCCGACCGAGCAACGCTTCGGCTAGTTTGACCCATGTGCTGAGATAAATTACTTGAGTTGCGTCAAGTAGATGACCGCCCAATCGCTATCCTCTCGGCAGGAGGTAGAGCAAAGGCACGCTGCTGCGCTGCAATGAATGGCGAAGTTTGCGCCCGTCGCTTTTTGGCGGGCGTTTTTGTTTTGGAGCGTGTGGTCAGTTTTGTAGCCAATTTATTCTCTGGTTGGCCCGCTATCAATTCTACACTCTGCTGTTTGAAGCTAAGAGATTACACAAGTAACATCGCGGGACGTAAGAGTTGCTATCGACTCTAACGATCAGGCGGCTCGCTTCTCCTCATGGAGGATAAGGTGTACCTCTTCAATCAATGCGCCGATGGCCTCTACCAGTTGTTCGCCAGATAAGCTGCCGGAGCGCATCTTCTGGCGCAACCCTTCGGCATAAGAGATGGCCTTGTTGGCAATGGCTTGTGTCTGACGATGAATAGCAAGGTGATCGCTGAGTACCAGAGTCAACTCACCCATAGTGACGGCTATTTCGTCAAGAACTTCCAATGGAATGTTCTTTGCCTCGTATGATCGAGCATTGAGGATCAAATAATCCAGCCTCTCAGAGAACTCATTGAGTTGCTGAGTGAAGCGATGTTGATGAAACGGGTCATGCATGATGTTGCAATCATAGCACGTTTGAAAGATAAAAGATTATCAAGTTGACCTGCTATGAAAATAGGAGCTAAATTGTTTGGTCCATTAGCAGTTCAAAATTGATTAGGGTGATATATCATAATTGAGTGTGCATTGAAGAGACTCGGACAAGCTCCTCTTCAGATGTGCAGGCTAAAAAGATTCGCTGGTCATCAGATATATTTGAGATGTAGGAAGTCTTTACTCTTGGAGCGTAGATTCTTGCGTAGGCTGCGCAGATGAAGACAGATTTTAAACTGAACGACGCCGTGATGATCCTGGAACGGACGCCATCGGTTCTTAACGCGCTATTGGATGGCATACCCGAGACATGGGAGCGCGCAACCGAAGGCGAAGGCACGTGGTCGCCATACGATGTCGTTGGACATCTCATACACGGCGAACTAACGGATTGGATTCCGCGTGCGCGCCACATTCTGGCAGGCGAGACACGACCATTTGAAACGTTCGACCGAATGGCACAATTTATTGAGAGCGAGGGAAAGAGCCTGAATGAACTGCTGATGACCTTTGCCGAACTACGGCGAGAAAATGTAGCTGCGCTATTGGAGATGAATCTGACAGACGATGAGCTTGATCGCAAGGGGCTGCATCCTGAGCTTGGCGAGGTCACGCTCCGGCAGTTGCTTGCGACATGGATGGTGCACGACTTGGACCACCTGGCGCAGATTGCGCGAACGATGGCGAAAGTCCAGGAATTTTGTTGTCATGACGGATGATGGTTTCAGAAGGATAAACGTTTTTTTCTACGGGCTGTTTATGGACGAGGCGCTCTTGCGGGAAAAAGGGATTGATCCCGGAAATCGCCGTGTAGCATTCGTTGATAATTTTCGCCTGACAATCGGTGCTCGCGCAACGTTAGTCCCGCGCGAAGGTGATAGAGTGTATGGAGTACTATTCTCGCTGACTCAACGGGAAGTGGACGCTCTGTATTCGGAATCTTCCGTGAGCGCTTATCGCCCGGAATCTGTCTTAGCACGTCTCAATGATGGGAACGTCATACAGGCTCTCTGTTTCAATCTTCCCGCGCCGCCTTCGACTGAAGAGCGAAACACGGAGTACGCATCAAAGCTCAGAGAAGTAGCTACCAGAATCGGCTTGCCGCCGGATTATGTATCATCCATCAATTAGAAGAAGCAGCCAATGTAAGTTTGCCAGAGTTGGAAATTGAGTTTCGCTCAATGGCTTTGTTACAGAACTTGCTGCCTGCGCGGAAAGGGATTAAACCGCTATGGTCTGCCGCATGGCTTCTCTTGTTTCCCGAACAACCACATCGCCCTTCAGCGTATGCCGTTTCGTGAACTTCAAACGCAACAGCCAGTAGAACATGAACAACAAGGGCGATATTGCCAGAATCATCAGCAAGGGCAGGATGCGTAGCTGTTGCGGAAAATGTTTTGACTGCCCCAGAAAGAATGAGCCTGTCGCTATGAACATCCCAAAGCACATGCGCCATAGATGGCGTGTAATGCGTCGTCTTCCCTGAAGGCCGCGTGCCAGCATCATGCGTATGTCCCCGACCAAAGACAGCAAGCCAATTGTACCGAAGATGAAATAAAGCGGTGGCGAATACCCGTCCAAATTTCCTCTGTCGCTATGCAAGGCCATAATGCCGAAGGTGCAAGCAGTAATTGTGACCGCAAGACCCAGAAGCATTACGGCAATATCAAACCACTCAACTCCTGCAACGCGGCGTCTTGTTGTGAGCAGCGCAGTAGTGACCATATAAAAGGCCAGCCCGCCTCCCATCACGTTTCCCCTGTTGAGCTTCATCATCGCTAACACGACGGCGCTTGACGACATCAGCAACATCGCAAAGACGAAAACCATCCCGCTCTTGCGGTGCAGCGTTGCTCCCTTCAGCGCACAGAGCGCAACAGCCCCCGAAACAATCCCAATTGCTCCGGCGATGATGTGTATTGGAAGTAATGTCATTCGGATTGCCTCCTCAACGGCGCGGCGACTCCCTTAACGATTAACCACATCGCAAAGCCCAACTCGAAAACGAGCATCGGCAACCAGATGAGTTGCGTGGCAAGACCCTCAATAAGACCCGCAAGTTGTAAAGGAAGAATGATAACTAAAAGGATGGAGGCAATGACGCCCAGCCACGCCAGCGGGACAGGGATCATGCGACCGCGCAAGAGTAACCATGAGAAGAGAGCGCTGCCAACAGCAAACAAGATTGCGCCAGGATTCCACGCGCCCATCCTTAGTAGAGCGTCACGGCAAGCACAAGGGCTGAAAAGCCCTGTAACAGCGTGAGCAACAATGTGAGGCGCACTTCTGTCGCGTTCTGCGCGATGGCCGCGAGCTTCGCAGCAGTTGTGTTTCCAGCCGCAGCGCGACCAAACAGGACTGCGCCTGTAACCCCGGCTGCGATATAGATCAGGAATGTGAAGCCGGCTACTTTTGCGTTCGTTCTAAGAGTCATCTGCGCGCTCTCCTTATGCGAGCGTATCTGCATCCCCTTCTTAAAACGCGCAGTCGGGCTTCTTCATTAACACTTTTCCGATATATCACGAAAAAAGATTTGAAAAGCACCATCACAATGCGCTTTTCAAAAAGATTGGCGGGTCAGTGAGTTGGTTGAAATTAAGTGCAGAACAGTTACGCGATTGGATTCTACTGAGTTGCCATCGTCCGTCATAGATACTTCGCGCGTATCACCTGAGCGTGGTGCGCCTCGTGCCCTGCCAGAATGTAGGCGAGCGCTCTCGTGCTCACCGCTTGCTCGCTTGCTACTCCCATGCGTCGCCACGCCTCTTCTCCCAGATGACTGAAGAATGATATGTTCGCACGTCGAACCTGCTCAAACTCCCTTGCCAGATCGCTCAACTGATAGACGCCGAAGTCCGCGCCCTTCATCAACTCGTCCTGATCGCATCCCGGCAACACAGAACCCTCTACTCTGGCAATCATCAGCGCGCGATAACCAAAGATTCGCTCAAAGTCCAGAACGTGCCCTACCACTTCCTTCAAACTCCACTTGCCGGGAGCATAGCGGCTCTCCGCCTTCTCCTCCGAAATGTTCTGCAAGAGCGAGAGGAAGTCTGAGAGTTGTTGACCGAGCGTAGAGATGATGTCCTCTCCCTCGACAAGAGAAATATATCTCCCGTAATACGCCCCATACTCAGTTTCGGTTGGCCTTCCGATATTCATTGTTGACATTATTCTTCATCACTTTCTTTCGTAATTTCAACTTCATCTAGCGGTAAGCCTTCGCTTTCGATTAAAGACCAAACATCTGAACAAAAGAGATGGTCGATTGTGCGAATATGTTGCTACAACAAACCATCCTGCTGCATGACAGGGCGAATATCACAATAATAAACACCATCTAAAGGGCTGAGTTTAACTGTGAAGGCTTTGAAGTGTCCTGTCAAAAATGTCGAATTGACTCCGTAAGAATTTTCTCGTCTGGTTTTCTTTCTCTGTACGTCATTAAGAAATATGGCTATATGAGGAAGCGCCGTTTCCGTCAGTTTGCTATAAAGAAACTTATCCATGAAAATTTTATCAATGCGGTCCTTGCTTGAGGTTTTCACAGAACCTATGACCTTTAATTCTTCTCCATTATAAAGCAACAAATCGTGCTGATAATTCATGTGAAATTGAATCTCACCGCCTAGATAAACTGGAACTTGAACTGTCCCGGAAGTACATGTGACGCCGACAGCACGAAGCAATAGTTGAATAAACCTCTCGAGAAGGTCGCCGTTGATTTTTCGAGCCTGATTCGATGCTCCTGCGGGAAGGGCATCTAAAGCTGCTCCAATTGATTATTGAATCGTGTAGATGCTTCGTATGAGTATCTCCCGACTTTCTGAATTATCTTTCGGCAAATCCCTAATAGAGATTAATATCTTCGGAAATTCCTTTTCAATTCTTGCTAAATCATCTGGGCCATACATCAAGATCGAATTAATAGGGCGGGTGATGTTGAAATGCCCATCCTCTTTGTACTGGTAAAAGCGGTAACGGCTTTCATTCTGCGAAACTATGGTTGCCTGAAGTCCTGTCGCTATGAATTCGAGATAAGTTTTGCAGAACTCAATATAGTTGGAAACAGATAGGAAATTCTGCTTGTTCGTAACTACGTTGACAAGATGCGGGAGGCTCATCGGATACTCTCTCTTCTTGCGGCCACCTTCCTGTCGTATTCAATCCATTGCTCAATTGTCATTCTCTTCACATTCTCGATTCGATTGATAGCCCATGCGTTATATTCTGGATTGAGATCGCAACCAAGCCACTTACGCCCAAGCTGCTCTGCAACAACTAATGTCGTCCCTGAGCCGGAGAACGGGTCTAACACCACGTCGCCAGTTTGTGAAGATGCCAGAACCAACTTGCGAACTAATTCTTCAGGCTTTTGGGTAGGATGAGGCGTCTTTTCTTCCATACCGTTGCAAGTAGTCGGAATGTCAAAAACATCTTTAGGCTTGGCACCTCTTGGATTAGGAAACCACGTCTCTTTTCTTCGCCCCTTTCCATACTGGCTGGAATCGGCTTGCGGGTGCGATGGATACTTTAAGGTGTGAGCACCGTAAGGGATGCGAATTGAATCAACATTCAATTGCGCTTTAGCAGTCTTCCGAAGATGAATGATGCTTTCGTGAGATCGTCCCCAATCATTTCCAAGATTAGCTTTGTTCTTATAGTGCCAGATGAGCCAACGGCAAGACTTGAAGAACTTTGAAGCGGGGTGCTTGATGTCTGCAAGTATTTCTGAAAAACCACAAATGTAAAGAGAGCCTGTAGGCTTCAAAACGCGCGCAGCTTGCTCAATCCACTCTAAAGACCATTGAATATATTTTTCCTGACTCTCGAAATTATCCCACTCCGCTTTATTCAGATTGTACGGCGGGTCGGCAAATATAAGATCAACGGATTGTTCCTCTAACAATCCTAGCCAAGTAATAGAATCGCCTTCATAAAGCAATCCGTTCGGATGTTTGTATCGGAGACGAATTCCCGTGCGGTCAAGCTCATCGTCTGAAATCGGGTTTGCAAACGCTACCTCTTGAAAGAAGGGTAAGCTTTGCGTTGACATCATCTCATCCTTCACTAATTAAATAGCACTACAAAGGGAATGTACTGTCAGCGTAATATGGTGTCAATCCTTCTCAAAGGATTTATTTATACCTTATGTTCAGAAAAGTCAGGCGGTGCGCTGATACGGACGCGCCTCGATTTAGACATCAAAGTGGGTTGAGAAGATGAAGGTCTGGATTGGGTGAAACGTCTGACGATTTGGTACAACTCGGCCAAGCGCTCCTCTGGCACTTTTTCAATCTCAGATTTGATCTCTTCTTTCGTAGCCATGCTATTACTTTAGCTGATTAACCATTCAATTAAAAGCCTAACGCTCGAATTAACCGGGCGCGACGAACCGCTGATAGATTCAAGTTCTCGATAAAAGCAACGCTATTCGCGCTCCGGTTCAATGAGTTGTTGGGGTGCGCCCGCTATTGATTCGCGCGCTTGATTTTATCGAGCCGCTCAATGTCAGCAGAGGCCAAGAAATCGGATAGATCGCGATGGCGCGCCAATGCTTCGATAATTCGTAAGTATTCATGAACCTCTGCCGGTAACTCATATTCCGCGGACAGAAAATCTGCAATGTCTTGGATTGTATCTAGCGCTTCGTCTCGTGTATCTCTGCTCATGGAATTTCCTTTCACTTTAGCTGTGTCCTAGGTGCGAGTTAAAGAAGCAGCCCAACTACTATTATACTGCTCACGGCGACCTAACTAACCAAAATATTTTTCTTTACACAATCTGAATTTATGGCATAATGCGCCCTTCAAATTCGTTAACTCGCGGACGAGATAGTTACCTCGCAGGATTCGATTAAAGGGATTCCGAAAGTTTTTTGGCAAGAAGGAAAGAATGTTTGGGCGGTTGCCGGAAGATTTTGGGCGGTTGCCTGAAATGTTTTGGCGGTTAGTTGAAGAGTTTGGGCGGTTGCCTTAAGTGTTTGGGAGGCTGCCGAAAGTTTTCAGCTATGCGCCTAAAGTCTTTGGGCGATGAGCGCAACTCTTTCGGCGAGCGCCTTAAGTCTTTGGGCGGTTGGTTATACACTTTAACGGGGCATTCACCCACTCCAACAAGTGCTCTGTCTATTTGCCCCGTGTTCATCCTGAGTAGTTTAACGGTTCATCTCTAAAGGGTTTGCAGAGTCCTATTCTTTCAGGTTCTACCTTCTCCTATAGCGTTGAGCTTCCACATTTAACCCGTTTCTAAGACAGGAGAAAAATCATGGCAATAAAGCGTAGCTTCAATGCAACAATCGCTTCGAGCGAGAAGATTGCTCGTGTCTGGGCAGAAAGCCCGGACTTTTCACTAGGAGAAATCACGCTCCAGATTCTTCAGGCCAAGACGGAAGCCGCGCGCCAGAAGCGTGACCGGATAGAGAACCTTAAATCGCAGTTGATGGCGCTCTCAAACGAACTCGGCGACCAGTTAGAAGAACTCGCAAACATAAACACGCGCGCACTGAGCGGCTATCGCGCAACCTACGGCCCCAACTCCTCCAAGTACGAACAGGCAGGAGGAACTAGAACGGACGAGCGCAAACGCACACCGAAGAAACCTAAGTCGGATAAGTAATAACCTGAACCGCGAAATACGAGCCGCTAAACACGCTAACGGACGCTAAAGAAATAAAGAGAACTGTCGGCTTTCCCTTTCTTTCCCTTCCGCGTCCGTTTCGCGTATGTGCGCGGTTCGTGTTTCGCGGTCTGGTCTTGCTTTACTGCCTGGCCCTATGTAAAGTTGCCGGTCTGCTTTACCAACTTTCGCTGAAAAGGAATAACCCTACAATATGAGATCCCCCATTCTAAATGGCTTACGCAGAATATTATTGCCCGGCGTTCTGGCCCTGGCTCTGCTTCTAATGCCTGCATCGCGTAGTCTTGCAACATCGCGCACGCTGCAAACAGTGATGATTGACGTTCACGTCACCGTGCACAACTCAGACATAGGCGTTTCGCAGGAGACGCTGGATGAGTTGGTCGAACATCTTCTGGAAGAGGCACATTTCCACGTTGAGAAAGAGAAGGCCGACGCTGTCGCTATTCAGTTAAAGATTGACATCTACAGGGAAGACGGAGGCAAGTTCAAGATTGACGGCGACCTGTCAGGCCCACCGGAGGAGGTTGAAAACGGCGAGGATAAGGAAGAGAAAGAGGCAGAGGCACAGGACCAAATTGATGACATGGTGACAGCCATCGTACACGACTTCATACATTTTATTCACCACGCGTAAGAGGTTTCGTATGATTCAATGAAAGGTGAATTTCGCCTGTCACACAAAGTATAGAAGCGCGCCTCTGTTATTCAGGGCGCGCTTCTATATTCTTGAAAAGAAGAGTCTTTCACGCGATGCGCCTGACTTATTACACGTTGCGGCAAGCAGCATTCGTTAGCCGGGCGCGATGATACTTGCAGTAAACTTTCGAGTTGTCATCTTTTAATCTTCCTTGTGCGCCTTCGGAATAATGTCCAGCGGAACTCCCGGATACTTTTTCTCAAGAGCCTTTATATATTTCGGGCTGGGGTTGTGCGGCCCGTCGTGCCCCTCACCTTCCATAGGGACATCATTCAAATCCTTATCCACCCACTTGCCCTGATCGTTATAGAAGAGCAGCGGAGCGGGGTCTGCCACGGGCTGTCCGTCTGCGCCAAGAGGCGTCACGTTGATCCATGCCCAGCCCTTATGCACCTTAAGATAGTTCACCTTGAAATCGGCTGGATGATCATCGCCCTCTTTGTAGTCATCGCGCACGGCATCCAATATGGCTTTGCGTTCGGCGCTTCCAACGGCTGGCGTGTGCAATATGTCGTCGGATTTTGATTGATAGAAGTTGATTGAAGAGGCGTGATTGCCTTCGGAATCCTTTTCACCGCACTCCTTCTCTTCCCAACTCGTCAAGGAATACTCTCTCTTGAGATTTTTATAGACTACTATCTGCACTACCTTCGGGTCACCGTCCTCGCTTTCTGAAACTTTAAGACAGAGCCTGTAATTTATTCCGGCGACCACTTGACTCTCAGCGTACTCAAT
>QHXM01000123.1 GCA_003222945.1 Acidobacteriota bacterium | reverse complement strand
TTCGCGCTCGGCGACATAACTCACTACAAAGATGTCTCTCCCGTATTAGCGGGCACGGCGCAGCTTGCTAATCAGGAAGCCACGCTTCTTGCGAGCAACATCAAGGCATTACTCGACGGTCGCGTTCTTCACGCAAGACATTTCGTAGAGCTTGGCGAAGCCGTGAGCTTAGGAACGGAGAACGCTGCTGTGCTCGCGGGCGGCCAAGCCTTCAGTGGTCCGATGGCACGCCGCGCACGCTTCGCCCTCTACACGGCTCGCCTTCCCACATGGCATCATCGCCTGAAGGTCGGCGCAAGCTGGTTCTTCGAGGGCACAAGCCCGCGCCCCTTAAAACCTCTCGGCTACAAAGTTAGTAAATCGTGAATCGTAAATCGTAAATAGATGGAACGCGCTTTTCTCTTATCACGATTTACGATTCACGATTTACTAACTTTTGCCTTTTACCTTTTTCCTTTTGCCTTCTTTCTTCCGCCGTAACTTAAGACTGTGAGTTTGACGTTGCGGCGACCGAAGCGGCAGGCTTGCGTGTAAGTTGGAAGCCAGATGTCAACTTTGCGTCCCCTTATGGCAGTGCCCGCGTCCGTGACGACGTACTCGCCGCTGTACTGCCCTGCATCTATGAGAACGCGAGTGCCGTAGGGAAGTATCTTCGGGTCTGCTGCGATTGTGCCCAAGCGCACGCCCATGCCGCTCGCTCCGCGTCCGGGGCGACTGTAGGAAGTCGCGTTGTAGATTTGCGGCGCTGCGGCGACTCTGTTTTCGTCCGCTTTCGGTGCTGTTGTGGAAGGTGCGGCGACCATCTCGCCTGAAGCTTCTGCCCGTTCAGCTTTGGCTTCGGCGTGCTCTTTCTTCTCTTTCGTCTGTTGTGCCGCTTGTTCTGAAATCTTCGTCTGCTGCTTTTGAGCAGGTTCTTGCGAGGTGTTTCCTGTGTCTGCTAGTAGCGGTCTTGCGTAAAATATCAAAAAACTTGCGAAGAGCGCGGCCATGAGGCCAGCGCCTCCGCGAACTAACAATTTCATCAGTCGGTTTCTCCTATTCCGAGGTTGATTGTCAATCTTTCAGCGGCGCGCGAGTCCTTTCTTTCCTATGACTCGACCTCCGGCTCTAGGAGACAACCGATGTGTCAGCCGGAGTTGGGGGCTTGCATCCTTGATGCGGTGCGCTGAAAGAAGCCCAAAAAAAAGAAGCGAACATCACTATTCGCTTCTTCACACAACTAAATTGTGAAGGAGGCTAACACGCGAGCCTGGACCTGTCCAGCCGAGACCAAGTGTGATTTGACTCGCCGCGCTACAATAATCCACTATCTTGCCGTTTTCATTAGCGGAAAAGAACTACGGGGGCTGGCGATAGATTAGTGAGCAAGGTTATCATTATGCTTCCAAACGCTTCCCCGATAATACGAACTACTTTAGAGATGATTAAAATGATTGCCGAGAGTCGATTGCGTTTCGCTCTGCTTCTGATTGCGCTCCTTCTCTTCGCCGAAGCTAGAACGCCAGCGCAGTCTCCAAACACTGCGACGATGGTCGTCGTCGTTGAAGATCAAACTGGCGCGGTCGTTCATGACGCTAAAGTTTCCGTATTGAACTCTGCCACCGGCGCTGTGCGTGAGGCCGTTTCTGGAAGCGATGGCAGCGCGACATTTCCTGCGCTCTTATTAATGGGAACTTACACGGTCAGCGTCTCAAAAGAAGGATTCAGCATTGAAGAGCGCAAAGGTATCACTCTGCGTTCGGGCGAGACGGCGACCTTGAAGGTGAAGCTCGTCGTAGGCTCTGCCAATGCGGAGGTTACAATCTATGGCACTGCTGAAGGCGTGCGCGCAGACCCGCAGGTAGGTCGCCGCTTGGACAGCCAGCAAGTGGACGAGACGCCTATCCTTGGTCGAAAGGTTTCGACGCTGCCGCTGCTGAACTCTGCGTTCAGGCAGGCGAAGGGCACGGGCGATCTCTTCGTCAACCAGACCTACTTCGTAACGGGCGTAGGCGGACGCCGTCAAACAACGGTTACGCTCGACGGTGCGAGCAACGATGAGGGATGGGGACGCCAGACCGCCATAGCCACAGTGCCGCTCGGCGCTATACAGGAAGTCAACGTTCTCTCGAACGCTTTCTCTTCCGAGTTCGGCTGGACCGCTGGTCCTGCTTTGAACATCGTCACCAAGTCCGGCACGAACGATCTGCACGGCGAAGGGCTGTTCATGATCCGTCCAGGCGGCTGGCAGGCCAAATCATTTTCAACCGAAAACTTCTGCCCGCCGTCCGCGCCCACTTGCGTTACGCCCACGATGCTACAGGCCATCAGTCCTGTGGACATACCGGATTTTCTGAGTCAAGTCTCCGGCTCGATTGGTGGACCCGTTGTTAAGGACAAGACTTTCTTCTTCGCAACGGCTGATTACACGCGGCAGGATCGAACGACCTTTTTATCAAGCACGCTGCCCGCTTTCCTTCTGCCAGCAGATGGCAATCTTGCTTACACGGGCCACTATCGCCAGTCTCTCTTCGACGGACGATTGGATCACAAGCTCACGTCGCGTCAGACGCTGATGTTTCGCGTCAACGTGGACAGGTTCTACGACGACAACCCGCAGGACGCTGTGGGCGGCACGAACGCGCCAAGCGTTGCGCGCCGCTACTCGCGCCGCTCATGGACCGCTCAGGTCAATCACACTACGGTAATAGACACGAACCTTCTAAACGAGGCGCGACTCGCTTACCTGCACGGCGACCCCGTTACGAAGTGGGAAGCGCAGACGCTCTCGACCACCTACACGCGCGGCGGCGCTGTGCCGTTTACAATCGGACAATCAAGGCTCTCTGGTCTATGGGGACACCAGTTTCAGTTTGCAGACACGCTCTCGTGGTCGAAAGACCATCACTACTTACGCTTCGGCGGGAGTGTGATTCGTCATACCTCTGGCGGCACGGGCGGCGAGCCTGGCACGGCTGTGCAAGGCACGTTCACCTTCAAGAACACAACGACAGCGCCCTTCGGTCAGTTGACATTGAACGACGTGCAGAACTACACGCAGCCTATAGATTTCGGGATAAACAGCTACAACCTTTCGCAATGGCTCTTGACGGGCTTTGTGCAGGATGATTGGAAAGTGCGGTCCGATTTAACTTTGAATCTTGGGCTTCGCTACGACCGTCAGACTTTGACGGATGCGACCGCAAACTTCGCGCCGCGCATAGGCTTCGGCTGGAATCCAAAGGGCGACGCGCGCACTTCCATTCGCGGCGGCTACGGCATGTACTACACGCAGATTCGAGCGAACGCTGTCGCAAGTTATCTTGTGAACGGGTTGGATGGATTGACGACTTACACCGCAGTCGCAGGTCAGACAGGCTTTCCAAACTGCCTCGCGTGCGCGCCCGTGAATGTTGATCCGAAGACTGTGCCCGCTTCGCAACTGCCCGCGCGCGACATCACTATTCAGGCAGGGCGTAGAGCCTTCTACGAATCTCAATTCGCACGCTACGGGCTGAACTTCGATCTGCTGCCGAACTACCCGGACAAGTTGGTGAACCCGCGCAGCCAGGTCTTGACCGTAGGCGCTGAGCGCGAAGTGATAAAGGGAATGTTCTTCGGCGCTGACTTTGTGCATCAGCACTTGACGGGCATTGATCGCACAGTTGATCTGAACGCTCCTTCGGTCTTCGACCGCACCGCGCCCGGACAGGTCAGAAGCGTTGCTGCGGCTAACGCTACTCGTCCAATTCTGCCTGTCAACGGCGGCGTGCGTCAGGTAAATGTGTTGATGAATCTGGGCGTCGCAGACTACAACGGATTGCAGACGCAGTTCAGCTATCGCGGTCTATCGCGCATGTACGCGGCGATTAGCTATACGCTATCGAAGACCACGAACACGACAGAACCGGACGGCAACGGCATCGGACCGGACCAGAGTATCATCGCGCGGCTAGGCGAGGAGGAGCGTGGCCCAAGCGTGCTCGATCAACGGCATCGCGCTGTTCTAACGTTCAGCTACCGATTGCCCTTCAACATCACGGCTGGCACGTTGACGCAACTCGCGTCTGCTCGCCCCTTCAGTGCAACCACGGGCGTTGACAATAACGGCGACGGATTGAATAACGACCGTCCGGTCATCAACGGTTCGGTCATAGCCAAGTCCGCGTTTCGCAGCACGCCCACTTCGGACGTGTCCGTCTTCGTAGAAGATCGCATCAAGCTGTCGGAGCGCACGAGCCTACTGGTCAGGCTTGAGGGCTTCAACATTTTCAATCACGCGAACATGCTGGGGCGCGGCGTTACTGTTTACGGTGATGCGGGCGTGCCTGCGAACACGTTCGGCCAATTCGTAGGCGGCGTCGGCACTGCAACGACGGCTATTCCTGCGTTCGCAAACATAGACCCGCCGCGCATGTTTCAACTGCAAGCGCGCTTCATCTTCTGAGCGAGAGCGTGTATATATCTCATTCCTGATGAAACGAATCTTACTCATTGCGTTGCTTTCGGCTTCGTTCATTTCAGCGATTAGCTGCGGACGTTTTTCCAACCCGGTTAACGATGCGAAGGCGGAGCGCCTCGTTGTCATCTCGCCAATCTACAACGAAATCATCTGGGCTTTGGGAGCGCAAAGTGCGGTCGTAGGAGTTGATCTATCGAGCACGTATCCGCCCGAAATAAAGAATGCGCAGACGATTGGGTATCACAGGGCATTGAGCGCCGAAGGCATTCTTTCTTTGCACCCGACCGCAGTCCTTCATGACGGCAACATCGGTCCACCGCAAGTCGTTGAGCAACTCAAGAGCTTGAACATCCCCATGAAAACATTCACGGCGAAGAATGATTCTATAGAAGGCACGAAAGCTCTAATACGCGAGATGGGCGCGTACTTTCATAAAGAGGACCGTGCGGAAGAATTGTGTCGCACGCTTGACGCTCAAATAGCCGCTTCGCTCGAACGAGTCAAGCAGTACACGGATCATCCGAAGGTCGCGGTCATACACTTCGGGCGAGCGTCTAACATTTATCTGATCGTGGGCAAAGGCGGAGGGGGCGACGGCGGCGCTGCAAGCCAGATGATAGAATGGGCTGGCGGAGAGATGGCGATTAACTCAACAGGAATGCAGCGCATGGAATCGCCTGAGATAATCGCGCAAGCGAACCCGGACGTTATACTCATTACGGATTACGGCTTTGACCGCTTGGGCGGCTCGATAGATCAGGTCAAGGCGCTTCCGGGCGTTGCCACTTCAAATGCCGCCAAAACGAATCGCATCTACCGCGTTGAAGAGAACGTGCTGATGTATTTTAGTCCGCGCTCCGGCGAGAACATAGGGAAAGTGGCCGCTCGTATTCATCAAAAGTGATGGAACAACTGAGGACACGACGAAGCCTTCTCTTCGCATTAGCTCTCATTGCGCTCGTTGTGCTGGCCGCGTCCATTCGCTACGGCGCGATGGATTTTTCAGTCGCAGACATTGCACGCGCGCTCCGTTCTCTTCTCCCAGGACACGCTGAACCAACTCTCGATCAACGCATCTTCCTTGAGCTTCGCTTGCCTCGCGCCATTCTCTGTCTTCTGGTCGGCGCAAGCCTGGGCGTCGGCGGAACACTCATGCAGGCGCTCTTTCGTAATCCAATCGTAGAGCCTGGACTCGTCGGGACATCAAGCGGCGCTGCCTTCGGCTCTGCACTCTTCTTCGTTCTCGGTGGCATCCTGCATTTTAGCGAGAGCCTCTGGAGTCTTCCCATTGCAGCGTGCATCGGCGGCATCATCTCCACGTATCTGGTCTTCCTTCTAGCACGCTCGCGCGAAGATGGACGAGCCTCGATTGTGATGCTACTGCTCACGGGGCTGGCAGTGAACGCGCTCTTTATGAGCGCCATAGGTTTTCTCTCTTACATCGCGCGCGACCCGCAGGCGCGCTCTATAACTTTCTGGAGCTTGGGCACACTTTCGGGAGCTAACTGGAATGCTGTTGAGATCGTCGCCGTCTCGACAATAGGAGGGACTCTTCTAGCGCTTCGTTACGCAAAGCAACTCAACGCGCTGATGATAGGCGAAGAGGAGGCGACATATTTGGGAGTGAACGTGAACCGTCTGAAGTGGATTATTCTTTCCATCAACGTCGTCATCGTCGCCGTCGCCACAGCGTTCACAGGAGTAATCAGCTTCGTTGGACTGATCGTTCCGCACATTCTGCGCATGATGGGCGGCGCAGACAACAGATTTCTGATTGTCGGAAGCGCGCTCACGGGCGCAACGCTTCTTAGTCTGGCGGACCTGGTCGCTCGCCTCTCGCTCCGGCCAGCAGAACTTCCAATCGGCATCGTCACGTCGGCTGTGGGCGTGCCCGTATTTCTGTTGCTGCTGCGCCGCCGCCGGTATGTATTCTGATAAGCTCTTTGCAATAAGCCAATTCTTCCACAGGAACTATCATTCAAATCACTATGCTGCAAGCCAGCAACATTACTTTTCGAGTCAATGGCAAGGCGCTCATCTCTGATGTCTCAGTCTCGTTTGCGCCGGGCAAGCTACATTTGATAATCGGTCCGAACGGCGCGGGCAAGTCAACTCTCATAAAAGTTCTGGCGCGACTGCTGCGCTCGCAAGATGGCAAGGTTGAATATGAAGGCGAGGATGTGCGTGATGCGAGCGAAGCCGATCTTGCAAGGCGTCGCGCCGTTCTCTCGCAGGCCGTCGAAGTTGCGTTTCCGCTCACCACGCGTGAAGTCGTAATGATGGGGCGCTATCCACACTTCGGAGGACGCCCCGGCCCAGCAGATGAGAAAATCACAGACGAACTCATGGAGTTATTTGACGTGACGGAATTCTCCGCGCGCAACTATCAGACCTTGAGCGGAGGCGAGCGCCAGCGCGTCAACTTCGCTCGCGTTCTGGCGCAACTCTGGCGCGCTGATTCCGGTACGCTCTCGACTTCTTCCCTGACGCCTTCAACTTGTCGTTACCTGTTCCTAGACGAGCCGCTCACTTTTCTGGACATTCGTCACCAGATCGAGTTCATGAAGAAAGTGCGCGACTTCACAGACGCTTCCGACGTTGTCACGGTCGGTGTGGTTCACGATCTGAACCTCGCGGCGCGCTTCGCGGACCAAATTGTGTTGTTGAATGACGGACGCGTCGTTTCTACCGGCACTGCCGCCGAGGTGCTCACAGCCTTCCGCATTCGAGAGGTGTTCGGCGTCGAACCGATATTCGTTCCAGTCAATCAAGGCGGCATCCATCTCATCTTCGATTGAAAGGTTCGAGTCAAACCTGCTGCCGGAGAATCGAAAACCCGCGCGGTCACATAAGATTGAAGTTTAGAGTTCGTTCGAGAGCGTTGACGAGAATAAAGTCTCATTGTTAGTTAATACTTTCGGCTTTGTCACGTTCTATTATTGAATGACTATGATGCCTGCAAAAGGAATGGGTCGAATCATCGGCATGATTGTTCGTGCCATAACAGACACAGGCCCACATTATTGTTTAACTTCTGGTCTGTAGATATAAGAAGAAGCAAGTATGAGCACGGCAGTAATAGAATAGAGTGCCTTAACTTGCTGATGAGAGGAATCAGCTTGTATCGCTAAATCTAAAGAGTGAATCATGTTTGAAAGCAGAATCAGTCCAGTCTCTCTGCAAGAACGAATTGAAATCATAGACGTGCTGCGCGGCTTAGCCGTCTGCGGAATTCTCATAGGCAATCTGCAATGGTTTTCGGGCTACGGGATGATGCCTCCCATCCTTCAAAGGCAAAGCCCGCTCAGCGATCAGGTCACACATTTTCTCGTTCACTTTTTTGTTGAAGGAAAGTTCTATTCGATCTTCTCGTTTCTGTTCGGTTTCGGATTTGCGCTTCAGATCGCGCGGGCTGAAGAAAGGGGAGACACGAAAGCTTCGCTTTTCAAACGTCGTCTCTTCTGGCTGCTCATCATCGGTCTCGTACACGCTTACCTGCTCTGGGCTGGCGACATCCTGACGATCTACGCTTTGATGGGATTTCTGCTTATCCTATTCCGCAGGAAGACGGACGGCGCGCTTCTTAAGTGGGCGCTTATTCTGATCGTGATTCCTATTCTGACATACATTCTGCTCTACATTTTGTTTATAGCCTTAGTCCCGCCCGAAACGTTGGCGAAGCTGGGTGCAGCACAAATGGATATGTGGAACGATTCGGTCCGAACAGTTCCGCAAAGCAGTTACCTGCAAATCATCAGCGGCTATAACTTGAACTATATCCTCGGCAGATATGCGAGTTTGATTCTGGAGATGCGTCTGCCGAAAATTTTAGCGATGTTTCTGCTCGGACTTTACGCCTATCGTCGCCGCTTCTTCCAAAACCTATCTAGTAACAAAGCGCTCGTTCGCCGCCTGCTCATTTACGGACTCGTTTTAGGTCTCGTCGGCAACCTTGCTTTTTCGGCGCTGGCGGGCGGAGCAGAAGCGGCTCTTCCGCCCTCAGTTGCCGGGATTGTGGGTGTCATCTGTTACGGCTTCGGCGTTCCCGCGCTCGCGCTCTTTTACATAGCGCTGGTCGCAACGCTCTGGCAAAAAGCTGCTTGGCGGCGAGTGCTCGCTTTTCTCGCGCCCGTTGGTCGCATGGCGTTGACCAACTATTTAATGCAGACGATTATCTGCGTTCTAATCTTCTACGGTTACGGCTTAGGCGAGTTCGGAAAAGTCGGCGCTGGCGTTGCGACGCTTATAGCTTTTGCCATCTTCCTATTTCAGATACCCGCGAGCGCGCTTTGGCTGAACTATTTTAGTTACGGTCCGATGGAGTGGGTCTGGCGACAACTCACATACCGCAAGCGTCTAAATTTACGTATCAGGCGTGATGAAGCGGCAGCACGCACGGCTTTATAGAACTGCTTACCACAAAGAGCACACTTCTTTTGAGTCCATGTAGAATGGAATCATCAAGGTGCTGCACATTAAATCCATCTCATCAGAGGTTCAGGAAATTTTCTAAGATGCTTCTGCCCTGCGGGCGCTCTTCATCGAAAAGCTCCGGGTGGAATTGAACGCTGAACAGTGGACGCGAGGTGTGCTTCATTGCTTCTATGCGGCAGGTCTCGCTCGAAGCCGTAATCTCAAAATCGCGCGGGAGTTCTTTCACCTCTTCAAAGTGTGATTGCCAGACTGTGACGCGACCGGGCAGGTTCGCAAAGATGCCTTCGCCATTCGTTTCGACATCGTAGAAGCCGCGCAATTTTACAGCGCCCTCGTAGCCTTCGCCCGGCGCAACGCGATTCATTATTCCAAGTGTAGAGCCGTAAGAGAGAGCAATCTGTTGATGCCCGCCGCAGATGCCGAGAATGGGTTGCGCCGCTTCGTGTATGACTTCAAAAACGCCCGCTAGAGATTCCGGCGTGTAAATAGACCAGGGATGACTCTGCCCGCTCAGGATTATGTGCGAAGGCGAAAGCTCTCGGACGCGGCGGAGCGAAACGTTCTTGTAATGCTCAACGACAACAGGCTCGTCTGGTCGCAAGCGTTCGAGCGTATCCCGTATCTCACGCGGACTCACGCCCTCGCCGTCAATCGTGTTGTCAACTAAATAGATCATTGGGAATTTGCCGGTTGTCCGTTGTCAGTTGTTCGCTTGGGTAGCTTGAATGCTTATCCTTCAGGCATACAGCTTAACAGAGCGTAAACAACTGACAACGGACAACTGACCACTGACCACTACTCTTTCGCTCCGAGACAGTAGAAGTGCGCGTGATAACGCCAGACAAGCTGTCCGCTGTCCGCTGTAAGGCAATACATGTAGCCGTTGTTCGAGCCAATATAGACGCGCCCGTTAGAGACGACGGGGCTTGCCCAGAAGCCGCTTCCCTCCTTGTTGCGTATCCCGCCTTCTGCCTTGTAGGTCCACACTAATTCACCATTAGATTGTCTGTAGCAACGAATGATCCCGTCTTCAGCCGCAGTGTAAACCAGACCATTCGATACAGCGGGCGTGGAGTTTGAATCCGCACCTATGCGTGATTTCCAGATGACTGAACCGTCTTCAGCACTGAGACAGAAGAGGTCGCCCGCCTCCGTGCCTACATAGATGCGACCGTCAACAACTGTCGTGCCGCCTTCAACAGAACCATTGAGAGGTTGTTTGAAGATGACGCGGCCATCTTTCAGATCGAAGCAGTAGTAGTTATGGTCCTCGCCGCCAATATAGACGCGACCGTTTACGATTGACGGCGACGAGTCTGTCTCAAAGCCCGTCTGATATTTCCAGACGAGCGAGCCGTCGTTTGTGTTCAGGCAATAGACAGTGTGATCAAGATTGCCAAGTACCAGCCGGTCGCCTTCGATTGCGGGCGAAGACTTGGCGCTGTCCGTAGTCTTGTACTTCCAGATTAGAGTTCCGTCGCTTCTCTTCAAGCAATAGACGTAACTATCAGCCGAGCCGAAATAGACGCGGTCGCCAACTACAGCAGGTTGTCCGGGCCAGCCCGATCCGCCCCAAGCCGCCGTCGGATGAAGACGACCCGTTGTGTAACTTGTCTGAAAGCTCCATAGGACTTCCATAGGCTTCTCAGGCCAAGGCCCTGTGCCGTAAAAATTGCGCGCAGGATTTCCAAGCCACGTCGGCATGGACGTTGCCGTCTTCACAGTCTCGGCCTTGCGCACATCACTGTCTTTCGTCTCGGTGACAGGCTTGCTTACAGTGTTGCTTGCGCATCCGCCGAGCAAAGCCGCGAGCGCAATCACCACAGTTAAAGCAATCGCTTGTTGAAGACTAATCTGTTTTAGATTCGTTCTATTATTTTTCATGGGGCAAACCTTTTATTATTTTAGATTTTGGATTTTCGATTTTAGATTGGATAAGGCCGAAAGCCGCTTTTACAGATATTGAATTCGGATTCGTAGAAGCTATCTGCTTCCAATCCAAAATCTAAAATCTAAAATCTCCTAGCCATTCGCCGCTGTAAACAACATCGGCGCGGCCTGTCATAACTATTTCGTCGTCGTCTCGCCACAGGACTTCGATCAACCCGCCTTGTGTGTGGACATTGACGCGACGCACGGTTTTGTCATTGATGCAACTTGCGATGGCAGCGGCGCACGAGCAAGTGCCGGACGAGAAGGTTTCGCCAACGCCGCGTTCCCACAGGCGAACCTCTATATTGTCGCTGTCAACCACGCGCACGAAGACGACGTTTGTTCGCTCAGGGAATTGCTCATGGCGTTCAAGAGCGCGTCCAGTGCTTCTCCAATCCAACTCGTCGAAATCATCAACGAAGATGATGCAGTTCGGATTGCCAACCGAGAGAGCAGTCACGCGCAGCGTTTCGTCTTCAACGTTGATCGGATAATCTGTGACGCGCTCTCTTGGCTCATCAGTCAACATCGGAATGGACGCGCTCGAAAAACCGGGCTGTCCAAGCTCAGCTTCAAACCAGTAATGACCGGCGCTCAAGCTCTCGCGCAAACGATAAAGCTTTACGCCCGTTCGTGTCTTCAGTCGCAACTCATCCTTGCGCCACAGGCCGCGATAGTAAAGATACGCGACCGTGCATCGCGTCCCGTTGCCGGAAAGCCCGGCCTCGCTTCCGTCCGCGTTGAAGATGCGAACTGTGAAATCCGCCTCTTCATCTTCACTACGGCTGACGACAGTGATGCCGTCCGCGCCCGCGCCGTAATGCCTGTCGCAAACCTCTCGCGCAAAATCATTCAAGCGTTCGACATGAGCGAGACCTTCCGCTTCAAAGACCAGATAATCGTTGCCGAAGCCGTGAAATTTAATGAACTGCATCGGGAATTTAGAGCTAAAGAGAAGTTACGCTTACGAAATGAGATTTACCGGAAAACCTAGAGCCTTTGCATTAAGGTATAGCGGGCTATCTAATGTCCATAAATCAGCGCCCAATTCCTCTGCCAGTGCAATGTAAGATGCGTCGTAAGAATTCTTCCGATTCAGAGCAAGCGCTATTTCTATAACTCGCCTTGCATTCGTCAAACTATGATATTGAATCGGCAGGATAGATATGTCGTTCCACGCTTCCTCAACTTTATCCGCTTGAAACGCACCGCCAGCAATAAGTCTGGTTAAAGCATTGGCAATCTCGTATTGAGCCAGAGTTGGCGCGTGAACTTCAATATCGTTGTCCAGCCAATAAGTAAAGGATTGAAGAACAAGATTGCCACGAGGGTCGCCGCTAACCAAAACAACTAACAGATTAGCATCGGCAACGACCATTAACGAGAACCTTGCTCCGCCAAATCTCTGCCCTCACGAACAATGACGACGGCATCAACGGCTGGTAAGCATTCCCCTATTTCACGCAGACGCCTGAGAGCCTTAAGAACTTCTTCACGCCGCCCTTGATTTACTACGGCTCGTGATTCACGTTCGCGCTTTAATGTATCAGTTTTCTCAGGCATATAATTAAAGCTCCGCGATAACTCTACTAATTTTATTCTGCTTGCGGGCGAGAGATTGTGCCACATTATTTGAAGGTTTACAAAGCTGCATAAGCATTCAACAAACTATCTCTCTTGCGGCTCAATTAAAGTCTGATAGTGTTGTGAACGATCATCGAATCTTGAGAGAAGCGCACGCGCTCTCGGCGGCACGACTGACACATCGTAATCCTCTCCGGCAAACTCTCTCACAGCTTCCATCGTCTCAAACCAGAGAATGGTTATGAACTCAACTTCATTCTCCAAATCTCGCCGTAAAAGATGCGCGCCCTTGTATCCGCTGATTCTGCGGTTAGCAATTCCCGGCAGGATTTCTGTCTCAAGCAGCGACTGATAGTTGTCAGCATTTTCGTAATCGGTCCAGCCATGCCAGATGCGGCTTATCATTGATCGGCGTTCTCCTTCAAAGATACTCTTCCAGACTTTTCATGATCGCCCCGCGAAGGACGCGAGCAGCACGGCGATGTTATCAATGAAGACTCGCCGCGCGGTTGATTCCTCTGGATAATTATTGAGGATGATTGAGAAGACCAGATGCTCGCCCGCTGCGCTTGTTACGTAACCTGAGAGCGAGGCGACTGCATTGATCGTTCCCGTCTTTGCGTGAAGATTACCGGCAGCGGGAGTGTTGCGCATACGAGTCCGAAGCGTGCCGTCAACGCCTGCAATCGGCAATGCATCACGAAAGATAGCGGCGTAACGATGCCTGCTCATGTAGGTGAGCAGTTCCAGAGTGCCGTTCGCAGTGATGTAGTCGTGGCGCGAGAGTCCTGAGCCGTCTGCCTGTATGACCTGATCGCGCGGCTCTATCCCTGCTACGCGAAGAAAAGCTTTGACGGCGTCAATGCCGTCGTCCGCAGTTGTCTTTTCTGGACCTGAGCCGTTTGGTGAAACGGATTTACCGAGCGCGCGAAGTATTAGCTCAGTGTAAAGATTCTGGCTCGGCTTTAAGGTCTGCTGAATGATGAAGCTCAGGGGCGGAGATTGCACGCTTGCGATTTCGACGAGCGAGTTTGTCTGAAGCGGCAGTCCGTTTCTTCCGCGCGCGTCAATCGTTTGCGACTGTCCGGTGATGGTTACGCCTTTAGATGCAAGTGACGAGCGCAGCATGTAAACGAACAGGAGCGCAGGATTGGTGACGGCTACGCTTCCGACGAATCCTTTGTCCGTCGCATCAAGCCCGAGCGGAACGCTGCCGCTCACTTCAATCGTGTTTGTGCCGAGTGGACGGACGACCTTAACATCGCGTCTAGTCCCTCGCGCGCTCGTCGTCACGTGATTGACAATCGTAACAACGGGCGTCACCGGTCCTGTCGTTATGATGGCCTGAGAGCCAACGTCCGCGCCCGGCTTGACGAACAGGTCCAGCGAATTGTCGTCAACCGTCAACGCGCTAATCTCCGCGCCGTAGTACCATTGTAGGTCGTCCCACTCCCAGCCGTAACCTATGCGCGCCCCCGTAAAGTAGCTCTCGTCACCAATGATGTTGCCCTCAATTCGCTTCACGCCTGTCGAAGCGATGCGCGCAGCGAAATCGTCAATCGCTTTGTAGTAGTCGCCGTTATTGAAGCTGGCAGCAAACGATGGGTCGCCGCGCCCGTATATTGTGAGGTCGCCGCGAATCGTGCCCGAAGCGTCCGGCATTGACGGAGCATAAGCGGAAGTCTTGAAACGAAAGTCAGGGCCGAGTCGGTCCAGCGCAGCCGAGACAGTGTAAATCTTCATGTTCGACGCAGGGTGCAGAAGCTTCCCGGCGTTCTCTTCAAAGAGCGTGCGCCCCGTATCGAGCGATGCGACCTTGACGGCCATCTGCGCAGACGCGAGTTCAGGATTGCGCAGCACCTCTTCGATGCGAGCGCGCAACTCCTCAACAGTCTTCGGCGCGTTCGCTTGAAGAGAAGGCGTCGCGGCGACCTGCGGAGTCGGCGTTATGCCAGATTTAGGAGTTGGCTTCGGAGTTTGTTGCGGGGTAGCAACTGTCGGCGCGCTTACTCTGCGCTCACGCTGCGGCGTTTCCTGCGCGCTTCCCTGCGTGATTACGCTCAGATTCAGCGCAAGAAGAAGTAGTAGAACAATAAAGGGCGAAGTTCGATTCTTTTTAATCATCATGTTAGTTGAACTAGTGCTCTGTAATCTTAGTTTTCATGTTATGAATTGCCACTAGCTGAAGCTAGTGGGAAAATTTGCAACTGAATTGATGGCTTTAGCCAAAAGATTCGGCTAAAGCCATCTCTTTCTTGCCTTGTTATCCTACAGCTAAAGCTGTAGGCAATTAAAAAACTTTCATTACACAGCACTAGCGACCAGACACATTTTCCCAACGATTCCGCGCGTCACAAATATCTCTGTTCCAACAATCGCGCGCTGCAATCGGCCTCGCTCGTTATATTTTCCGATCTGCTCGTCACGTGTGCCCGGAGGGTCGTTTTGTGTTCCAAAGGCTTCGTCAGACATACAAATCGCTTCGTCAGATGTACAAATCGCTCCGTCCGGTGTTCAAAACGTTCCGTCACTTGTACAAAAGGCTTCGACAGACGTTCAAAAGGCTTCGTCCGGTGTATAAAACGCTTCGACCTATGTACAAATCGCTTCGACGGGTGTACTAAACGCTTCGTCGGACGTACAAATCGCTTCGTCGCTCGTTCCAAATGCTTCGTCACCTGTTCTAAACGTTTCGTCGGGTGCGCCGAATGGGTCGTAATGCAATCCGGTTACATAATTCTACGTTCCAATCGCGCCGTTAAATGTTCCAACCGCACTGTCCGCTTAGCTAAACGTGTCGTTGCACCGTCCGGTGCTGGTGGCGACGAGCGGACATTTGCCGCTCACGTGTTAAATCAACCCGGCAGATTATAACGTCAGGAGTTACGAAGTTGATAAGAGGTGTGGCTTTATAAGGTTCGCGCGTACCAGTTCCAGATCAGATCGGTCCAGGTAGCGAAACCTTCGGGTGTAGGATGCGCGCCGTCTTTGCGTCTTGGCACTCTAAGGTCGTTTGAGTTGTAGAAGCCGTTGGGACGGAAATTCTCTTCTATGGTGTGGACGATTCCGTGGTCCGGTTTCCAGGAGGGCGGTCCAATCCAGTAAGCTGGGCGATCACCTATCTCTGCCATTATATCTTTGACGGCGCGAGCGCGAGCCTCCATGTCGCCCGTGAAAATTTCGTTTGAGCCGAGCGCGACGAAAACTATGTCGGGTTTATATTGCTCTATGTACTGGCGCATCCTGCCTTCCGATTGCCAGCCGACGGTCGTTGAGCTATACCAGGGTTGGACTATCAGGCGGCCTCCTGCGGCTTCTACCTTTCCTCTCATAGTCCAGCCTATCCCTTCAGACATCGAATCGCCCGTGAGAAGAATCGTCTTGCCCGCGAGTGAAATAGGATACGCGCCGCTTCCTTCGGACCAGACTGTAAATGAAATCTCGCCGCCCGAAGGAAGAGACAGAGCGCCCATCAGGATTGGTCCGCGAGAGCTTTTCAATTCAAGATGCGCGCCGCCTGCGTCGAAAGCCCAGGGCAAAGGTCTGTCCGGCGCGTTCGCTTCAACAGTCAAATCCTTACAACTGCCGTCACCGAATCTAATACGGAAGCGAAGGGCGCGCTCAGGGCTTAAACTCAAATCTATGTCCTGTGGCACGCAGCGCGACGCTCGCGTTTCTACTTTCGGCAACACGCCCGCAGGCAAATCTTTCAA
The DNA here is from genome assembly GCA_003222945.1 of Acidobacteriota bacterium. Classification (GTDB taxonomy): domain Bacteria; phylum Acidobacteriota; class Blastocatellia; order Pyrinomonadales; family Pyrinomonadaceae; genus QHXM01. The sequence continues at coordinate 7,222 of QHXM01000123.1, read as the reverse complement.
GACTTCAACGGTCGTGGAAGTTTCAAATCCATCCCACTGACTCTGCACTGACACGCGCCCGGGCTTCAGAGCCTTCAGCATTCCGTCTTCACTTATTGAAGCAACCTGCGGGTCGGACACACTCCACTTCGGCGTGATGGCTTCATGCAACAGGTCTTTCGTTGATGCTGCGCTAGCGGAATCAATGCCTTCGTTCTGATACTCTTCGTAGGCGAGAAGCTGCGAGGTTTGCCCTACGGCAATGTGCGTCAGGTTTCGGCGGATTCCGATTCTTAAAACGTCATGAGTCGCACTGCGCTGGCAGAGAAAGAGCAGGAAGACGCCAGCGAGCAACACTGCAAGGGGAAGGGCGATACGGGGGAAACTTTTCATTTGAACTATACCTTACAATTGCGGACGTGCGGATAACGGACCGGCGGATTGAAGAAGAGCGTGAGCAGATTGATTTTCAATCCGCATTCGTCACACTGTTCTTGCATACCAGTTCCAGATTAAATTAGTCCAGATACCGTAGCCTTGCGCGGTCGGATGCTTACCGTCTCCGGCGCGCGGGACTTTCAGATCGTTCGAGTTGTAGAAATGGCCGGGCTGAAAATTCTCTTCGATGACGTGTACAAGTCTCTTATCCGGTTTCCAACTCGGCGGTCCAATCCAGAAGGCTGGATGCGCGCCAATCTCCGAGACCATCTGCTGAACAAGAGGAGCGCGCACCTCAGGCTTCTCTAAAAAGATTTCGTTCGAGCCTAAAGCTATGAAGACTATGTCTGGACGATACTCCGCCAACTTTTCGCGCAGCTTCCCGCCCTCCTGCCAGAAGATTATCGTTGAGCTTCGCTCGTGCCCGTCAATGAATCGCCCGCCCGCTTCTTCCACCTTCTTCTTCAACCATGGACCAACGCCCTCAGCCATAGAATCGCCTACGAGAAGAACGGTCTTGTTCCGAAGCGAGAGCGGAAAAGCCCCGTCGCCTTCGGCCCAAACAGTAAAATCAACTTCGCCTCCGGCGTTCATTCTCACACGCCCGCTCACGACAGGCCCTTGCGCGCTCGTCAATTGAACGGTGCCGCCGTTGAAAGGAATTTCCCACGGCAGAGCTTTATCCGGCGCGCTCGCTTCTAAGGCTACGTCCAGACAATCGCCGTCAAATATCAGATTGAAATTAAGCTTTCCATCCTGCGCTAGATTCAAGCCAATCCCTTGCGGCGCGCATCGCGTTCCCTTCATCTCTACCTTCGGCAGCGGTCCAACAGGAAGAGACTTGACGACTTCAATCTCGGCGGTTGCGTCGCGCCCATCCCAACTGCCTTTCAAACTCACGCGCCCGGGCTTCAAAGCCGTGAACGTTCCGTCCTCGCCAATAGAAGCAAGCTCATTGTCAGACACTGTCCATTTCGCAGTGCTGACGGGCGCACGCAAAAAATCTCGCACCGTAGCAGCGCTCGCCGTATCAACATCTGTGCCGCCTTCTCTATACTCTTCGTAAGCCGTAAGGCGAGACTTCTGCCCGACGGCTATGCGCGTCACCGTGCGCGCTATACCGATTCTTAAAACGTTATGCGAAGATTTCTTGCCGCAAGACGAGAGTAAAAAAATTGCTGCGACTGTACACAAGATTATGAGTTGGGGGCGACTCTTCATTACAAAAACCTCAATTAGATTTCGGAAAGAGAAAGATTGAATCATTGATTCATGCAGTCATTTAATCATTTTTCAATGACTCGATGACGCAATGATTAAATGATTCAATTCTATTTATCTTCCCGCTGGACAGAATTGACAAGTTCTTCCGCGCTGGCCGTTGCCGTTCCGACCTTACCGACGACGATTCCGGCTGCGTGATTTGCGAGTGTGGCGGCTTCGAGCATTGACGCTCCTGCTGCGAGAGCCGCCGAGAGTGTAGCAATAACTGTATCGCCTGCGCCAGTCACGTCGTAAACTTCGCGCGCTGCTGTCTCGACGTAAACAGGCTCGTGATAACTTTCCAGAAGCATCATGCCTCGTTCGCCGCGAGTAATCAAGACCGACTCGCAATCCAGCCGAGCGCGAATAAGGTGCGCCGCACGCTTCAACGATTCGTCGTCGTGCTCTTCAATGTTCGTCAGCCGCAGCGCCTCGTGATGATTCGGCGTGACGAGCGTGGCGGGCCTATAGGAATCGAAGTTGCGAATCTTCGGGTCAACGAGCACGGGGATACCGCGCGCCTTGGCGACCGGTAGGATTTCCGCAAGAACGCGAGGCGTCACAGCGCCCTTATCATAATCGGAGACCACGAATGCGTCGGCTTTCGTAATCGCTTGATTCAGGACCGCGATGATTCGCTCTTCCGTCTTTTCATCAACAGGCGTGCGCCGCTCGCGGTCTGCGCGAACGACCAGTTGACTGTGCGCGATGATGCGCGTCTTGGTCGTCGTCGGTCTCGTTTCATCAAGAACGAGCGCGTCGCCGCTCGCTCCGGTCTCTTTCAATTCCGCACGAAGTCGCTCGCCCGCTCGATCATCCCCAACGACGCCAACGACGCTTGCGCGCACGCCCAGAGCCGTCAAGTTCGCCAAAACATTCGCAGCGCCTCCCGGATGCACAGACTCGCGCCGTACGTCCACGACAGGCACAGGCCCTTCGGGACTTATGCGCGTCACGTCGCCCCACACGAACTCATCCAGCATCACATCGCCATAAACAACGATGAAACGCTCGCTCGCTCGTCGCAGGATTTCGTCGGCACGTTGTTGATTCATAAAACAGGGGTCAGGGGTCGGTGGTCAGTAAGAACAGTTTTTTCAACTGACCACTGACAACTCACGACTGACAACTCTCTCAATCGCTTTTATCACACTCTGGACCGACACGCGGCGTATGCATTCGGGCTGGTCGAACTCTGCGCAGAAGTAGCCGGGACAGGGTTGACAGGGCAACTCTTCGCGCACAACTTCTGCGGGCGCAATTGCCCATGGACGCCAGTGCTTGACGTTGGACGAGCCGAAGATAACGACCGAAGGAACGCGCATAGCCGCCGCAATGTGCGCTATGCCGCTGTCGTTGCCGACGAAGAGACTTGAGCGTGCTGCGAGCGCTATAACTTCAGGCAATGGGATTGTGAAAGTAGTGACGCGCGCACGCGAGTTAACGATGAGTTCGTCCAGGACATGCTTCTCATCGGGCGCGGCTATGGCTACTGATTGAAAGCCGCGCGATTCAAGGTCTTCCACGACGCGGGCGAAGTTGTTTGCAGCCCATCGCTTCGTGTCAAAGGCGGCAGCCGGATGAATGAGCGCGAGCGGCTTCGCGTCGTCCAGGCCCGCAGCGCGAAGCCTCTCGGCAACAAGCGATGCAGCCTTTTCATTTACTGCGAGCCGCGTCGGAGGACGATCCGTCACGGGCACACCGGTCCAGCCTGGAAGCGCTAGTTGTTGTTCAACCGAATGCGTCTTTTCCATTCCCCAAAGTTCGGAAGAAGGAGGCGCAAGGTGATTGAGCAGGCGACTGTACTGATAACTCTTGTAGCCAACGCGATGACGCGCGCCCGACGCTCTAGTTAAAAGCGTAGCCGTTGTTCCGCCATGAAGATTGTAAGCAACATCGTAGTGCGCCGCGCGAAGGCGCTTGATAACCTGTGCGCGCGAGCGTGTGCTTCCGCGCTCCGTCGTGATGATGTTGTTAACGGCACGGAAACCTTCGAGCACGGGCGCGACCCAGCTTTCCAGAAGAACATCAATCTGCGCGTCAGGCAGGAAGCGACGCAGGGCGTAGAGCGCGGGTGTAGAAAGCACCGTATCGCCGATTGAGCGAAGGCGGACCACCAGAACACGCCTGACCTCTCGCCAATCCCAGCGCGCGGGCGCAAGCGGCTCTGGCGCGCTCCGAGTTGCAGCACGAGCGCTCGCGCTACTACTACCACTGTGAGAACCGGAGACGCCTGCCTCTGTCTCAAGCTTTTCCAGCAGACTCTTCATCCTCAATAGTCGCTTCGTCAATCAACATCACGGGAATGTCGTCACGAATCGGATAGACGCGCCTGCACTCGACGCACTTCAACGCGCTCCCATCTGTCTTTAGCTCAACCTTAGCCTTGCAAGCAGGGCAGGCAAGTATCTCCAACAAGTCTTGACTGATTGCCATCGCTTTTCCTCTTGAATTTAAGCCGCGCGAATTCAGAAGCATCCTCGGCGGCTCGTTGACGAAAGAAGTTAGATTAGCAGAAAACGGTGGCGAATAAGAAGTGATGAGGACTGAGTATTGAGTAAATACATTCTTCACTCAGTCCTCAGTCCTCAGTCCTCATCACTTCTTTTCTACTCTCATCTTCATTCCATATTTCGGGCGCAGCGTGATTACCGGATTAGGCTCGACTCTGTGATTCGGGACAAGACGCATACGCCAATGCGCGGCGAGCGTTGCGATGAGAAGTATGCCTTCCATCCACGCGAAGCCTTCGCCTATGCAGCGGCGCGGGCCGCCGCCGAATGGGAAGTAAGAGAACTGTGGGCGAGCGTCGCGCGCTTCCGCCCTCCAGCGTTCAGGATCGAATCTATCAGGCACGGGATAGAAGCGCGCGTCGCGTTGCGTGACATACGGACTCAATAGAACGAGCGACTTTGCGGGAATCACGTAGTCGCCAACCTCATAATCTTTCAACGCAAGGCGGCCAATCGCCCAAGCAGGAGGATAAAGGCGCATGGATTCTGTTAGAACCATCTCCGTGTAAGTCAGGCGCGGCACGTCCTCAATTGTGGGAGAGCGCCCTTCAAGCACCGCATCCAGTTCTTCATGCAACTTCGCTTCAACCTCCGGGTGCTCAGAGAGCAGATACCAGGTCCACGTCATGGCATTTGCCGTCGTCTCATGTCCGGCTAGAAAGAGCGTCATCACTTCGTCGCGCACCTGAAGGTCCGTCATCTGCCCGCCATCATTCTCTTCATCTCGCGCGCTCAGAAGCATAGAGAGCAGATCGCCGCGATCAACCGCGCACGCACGCCTCTCTTCTATGATTCGATAGATGGTTGCGTCCAGTCGCTCCTTCGCCTTCCTGAAGCGGCGCACGTGCGGAAGCGGCAACTTTTCCAGAAATTCTGAGAAGGGCATCAATAGCATGTCGAACAGTTCCATCACGGAGGTGAGCGCCGCGCCTATCTCGTCCGCTTCCGCTTCAACGTCAGCATCAAACAGAGTCTTTCCGACAATTGCGAGCGTCAGGCGCATCATCTCCTTTGAGATGTCAAGTTCAATGCCGTCATGCCAGCGCGAAGACGTGCGCGCGGCGTAAGTAGTCATCACATCTACGTAAGAGGCCATGCGTGCGCGATGAAAAGCAGGTTGAGCCAAACGGCGTTGGCGGCGATGAAACTCGCCCTCGCTCGTCAATAGTCCTTCGCCCAGAAGCCGCTTTGCGCGTTGTAGAGCGCGCCCCTTCATAAAGCTCTGGTGATGCGTGACCAGCACATCCTTTATGTAATCTGGATGGTTCAGAAAGAAAGCGTGCTGCGGACCTAATTTGAAATAGACCACGTCGCCGTACTCGCGTGTGGCCTCTTGCAAGTACGAGAGCGCGTTGCGTCGAAACGCCCTGAAATTTCCGCCGAGCAACCTGCCCTTCGGACCTGGGGGATAAACGAGAGATGTCATTTCAGTTCTCATTGTTTCACCAGCAGTCAGCAGGGTCAATCGGAATGCGGAATGCGGATTTCGGATTGCGGATTGAGAAGACAAGAATGTCCCGCCTTTCAATCCGCAATCCGAAATCCGCATTCCGCAATCGGCAGGCTTGCTATGTCTTCAATCGTGTGATAGTGATTGAAGCGACACGAGCAGGTTCTTTTCTACCGGAAGCAAGGGGTTTGAAGTTTGTCTTTAGAATTTGCAATCGAATATCCGTGCGGTTTGCGCGCTCGCTACTCTGAAGAGCATCTGCGTGGGTGGGGACGCCTGAGCAACATACACACGCGGCTCACGACGGGCGAAGAATCCGCGCCTACGGAAGACAAAGTGCGGTTTGTAGAGAACGCGCGCGACGAGCTTGATCAGACGCAAACGGAGACCATCGTGTGCGCAAGTTGCCCCGCATGTCTTCCGCACGAAGTGGCAGGCGAAGGCGAGCTTGTGGGCTGTCTTGGCCGCGTTACATACCCGATTGAAGCGCAGTTTGAGAAATTCCTGGCCGACCGCGTGCAGCTTGCGCTTGATACTCTTGATAAGGAGGACCAGTCGCGCCTGCTCAGGATTCTTGTTGACGCGGAATCGCCTTTTGATGGTGAGGGCACGAAGGAGTTGCGCAGGGTTACGACCCCACAGGGCTTGCGCTTCTTCGAGCTTCGCCTGCCTATTCAACTCGTGCGCGAAGCAGCGCATCTGACCACAGACAACATCTTCGACATGCTCGCGGGTTTTCGTTCCGAAGACGCGGACAAGACAACCTACACGCGCGAGTTTCCACATGCCGCGACCGCAGACTACTACGATTTTCTGGATTACGTTCTCAGAAACGATCTATCCGAATCCGAGCGAGCGCGCCTTCACTCACGAAGCCGCAACTACGCACAGTTCCTGCGCCTTCTGGCCGCGCTCGAACGCGCCGAAGCTCTGAACGCACGTGTGTTGATAGATTAGTCTGCGCTCGACACCCGGCACTTCCCGAGTTCATCTGACAGCCCAAGCACTAAAGCCGTATGTTCTCATGTGCCAGTGAGCGGCGTTTATGTTCGCCACCGCGTCTTCGCGGCGCAGTCCTGCACGGCCCTCTGGCGTGTTGCGCCAAGTCACCAAGTCGAATTGGTAGATGCCAACGTACCTTCCGCTTCTGCTGCGGGCACCTGGTATGAACTTGGACTCGCGCCAGGCAATCTTCACGACCCTCGATTCCGGCAGGCCGTACTTTCGTGCGGACTCACGGATGAAGGCTTCTACCTCTTTGGGCGTGTTCAGGGATTGAACAGTCTGCGGGGCGCGCGTGATCTGCGGTTGAATCCAGTCGCTAACACGCGTGACGGCTCGCGTGACAGGCACTGAGAAGACTATTGCTGCCGTTACGACTAAAAGAATTAATTTCAAAAAAGCAGCTTTGGCCGCAGTGCGGCTCTGGGGTCTTTTCAACATAACGGGGAGGGAGTTTACAACAGAGGCTTAAATCTTCAAAGGCGAGAGAGCGTGTGTAAATTGGGCGGGGACGCGAGGCAAAAGAGTCTAAGCCATAAGGCTCTCGGCGTTAGTGGCGATGCGCTGGTATGAATTG
>QHXM01000031.1 GCA_003222945.1 Acidobacteriota bacterium | reverse complement strand
TCTGATAATTCAGTCACGTCGCTCCACGTTATAACGCTTCCCGGCTGGCTTCCAACTTCATCGAGCGGTGCGACCGAAACAAGATAGCGTCTGCCGTCTTCGGCCTGCAATTCAAACGACGAAGCAGTGCCGCGACTCTCGCTCATGTGATAGGCTGCGGCGCGCTCGCCAAACAGACGCGCGAAAGCATCCGCGCTCGTCAAGCCGACAGCTTCTGAAGGCTGCATGTCCATCATGTCGGCGGCGTGAGCATTGCAGCGAACTATTCTCATGTGCTCGTCATGCACGATGATGCCGTCAGGGATAGCGTCGAACGTTCTCTCCCAGATTTTCTTGGCAGCCTCCACAGTCTCGAAGAGCCGCGCGTGATCGAGCGCGAGCGCGGCCATCTCCGCGAGACCTTCAAGCAGCGTCTCCTCTTCAGTTGTGAAATGATGCTCGGAGCGATAGCCAACGACGAGCGCGCCCAGGGTTTCGCCCCGAACGTTAAGCGGCGCGACCGATACATCGAGCACACCTTCGGGCGCGTGCATGGGAAAATCCGTTGCAGGAAACTCGGCCCGCGCGCCTATGCCTTTGATAATCATCAAACGCTCCGCGCCCGCAACGCTCTCAAGAAAGTTTCTGTGCAAGGGCATCACTACGTCGCGCTCTTCCGCCTTGCGCGAACGAAAACCACTTGTGGCTTTCCACGTCACCGTCTTGTCTGCGGGCGAGAAGCTGGCAACGCTCGTCGTGTCCGCGCGCATAATGCGCCGCACGGTGTCTGCTATGGTCCGCAGCGTCATAGCGCTTTCGGTTTGAGTCGCGTCGTAAGTTCTCATCTACAAATTACGCTAATGAGCGCACACACTTTTACTGAATCCTTCAGTTGTCGGCATCACGCTCCACGAGGGCGCTTACCGCATAATCCAGGACAGGGAATTATCTTTACGGCCTCTGGGCAGAGCAGCGAAATCTCCGATCAAAAAAAAACGTCTTACGGCGAGCTTTATTAAATGTCGGGACTTTAGAAAGCTTTTTTTCAGGCTGCGTCCAGTAGGAGCGCGACCAACGCAACCTTTGTCAATCTTCTACGCGCAAATGCGCCCAAACGTCAAGGCAAAAGTAAAAAGGTAAAAGGCAAAAGTTAAAAAGGAGAGGCGTGCTCTTCGTCTTAACTTTTGCCTTTTACCTTTTGCCTTTTGCCTTAATTGTTCTTGGGCGCGACGGCGCGCACTGCTTCTGAGACTCCCGATTCAAACTTCTTGAAATTCTCGTTGAAGCGTCGCGCGAGGTCTCGCGCCTTCTCGTCGTATGCATCCTTGTCCTTCCAGGTGTTGCGCGGGATTAGGACTTCGGTGGGAACTTCGGGGCACGAGACTGGAATATTCAGGCCGAAGATTGGATCAGGTTTTGTCTCAACACCGGCGAGCGAGCCTTCGAGAATGGCGCGAATCATTGCGCGCGTATGCTTGATGGACATGCGTTGGCCTGTGCCGTATGGACCGCCGGACCAGCCCGTGTTGACGAGCCAGCAGTTGGCCTTGTGCTGTTGCACCTTCTTTGCCAGCAGGTCCGCATAGACGCCCGGATGAAGCACCATGAAGGGAGCGCCGAAGCAGGCTGAGAATGTTGCCTGAGGTTCGGTGACGCCTTTCTCCGTGCCCGCGACCTTTGCAGTGTAGCCGGAGATGAAATGATACATGGCCTGTTCGGGCGTGAGGCGCGAGACCGGAGGCAGCACGCCGAAGGCATCAGCCGTCAGCATGATTATGTTCTGCGGATGTCCCGCATAACCTTCGGGCACGATGTTCGGGATGCTCTCCAGCGGATAAGAGGCGCGCGTGTTCTCCGTCTTCGCTGCATCGTCTAAATCAAAATCGCGCGTCTCTTCGTCGAAGACAACGTTCTCAAGGATTGTGCCGAACATACGCGTCGTGCGATAGATATCAGGCTCTGCTTCGGGGTTGAGCTTGATTACTTTCGCGTAGCAGCCTCCCTCGAAATTGAAGACACCGTCGTCGGACCAACCGTGCTCGTCGTCGCCGATCAAACGCCGTTCAGGGTCTGCGCTCAAAGTGGTCTTGCCTGTGCCGGACAGTCCGAAGAAGATTGCAACGTCGCCACTATCTCCGACGTTTGCGGAGCAGTGCATACTCATCACGCCGCGTTGAGGCAATAGATAGTTCATCAGAGTGAAGACGCTCTTCTTCGTCTCGCCCGCGTAACTTGTTCCGCCTATGAGGACGAGCTTCTGACTAAAATCCATCAGGATGAAAGTGGGGGAGCGTGTGCCGTCGCGTTCGGGGTCAGCCCTAAAGCTCGGAAAATTTATGACTGTGAATTCAGGTTGACGAAGCGAAGTGTCTTCGTCCTTTCTTATGAACATCGTGCGGGCGAAAAGAGAGTGCCACGCGAGTTCCGTGATGACGCGCACAGGGAGTTGGTAGCTTGGGTCTGCGCCAACGAAGGTATCTTGAATGAACAGGTCGCGCTCTTTCGCGTGCGCCATCATGCGATCACGAAGCGCGTTGAATTTATCCTGCGGGAAATCTTTGTTGACCTCGCCCCACCAGACTTGGGCTTCGCTCGAAGGTTCGCGCACGATGAATTTGTCTTTGGCAGCGCGGCCAGTGTTCTCGCCCGTGTCAACCAGAAGCGAGCCGTATTTCGACAGAATGCCTTCCTCACGCCGCGCTATCTCTTCGTAAAGCTCCGGTGTGTTCAGATTCCAATAGACGCTTGCAGCATCAACTATTCCGTAGTTGTCCAGTTCGTAATCTGTATTCTTTCTTCCTTCATGCTGCGTCACTTTTTGTCTGCGAATTGAAGTCATAGTTGCTCCAGATGAATTTATGTTAAGAGTAATGAAGAAGAAACCTTTAGATGATCCTCTTCCTTCGGATTAAGATTCTTCGGCCTGAGCGCGGCGCTTGTGCGCAAGCTCGCGCAGGGCTGTTGCGAGATCGCGCGCGGTGCGCTCAAGACGGTCCGCGCACGCTTCGAGTTCGTCAATGTCTGAAGTCGAGTGAAGGCTTACAGCCGCTCGTGCGCTTTCAATCTGCGACGCCAAACGCTCCGACGCAGCCTCAGTCTCCTGCTCGGCTCGCGTCATCTGTATTTGTGCCATGCTTGTTTCCGTATGAATTAAGAGTTACGCGCGCGAGCGCCGGGCGGAAAAATTTCCGCGCGTCGCTCCCGCTACACCGCAAGCGCATCCGCGTGATCGAAAGCAAATGCGCCTGTTGAATTCGAGTTTGACATTACGTGTATATAATCTCTTACACGACTTCGGGCATGAGAAGCAAGTCGGAAGAAGGCAAAAGGAAAAAGGTAAAAGGCAAAAGGGGAAGACGAAAGACTCGCTCTCGCTTCTTCCCTTTTTCCTTTTTCCTTTTTCCTTTTGCCTTCATGTTGCTTTCTTAAGCAACAAATTTATAGCCGTGTCCTCTCATGGTCAGGAAGTAGCGGGGGTTCTTCGCATCGTCTTCCAGCTTTTGTCTGAGGAGACTTACGTGAACGTCAACCGTGCGTGTGAGGATGCCCGCCTCGTAGCCCCAGACTTCGCGCAGGAGTTGTTCACGCGTGAGAGTCGCGCCGCGTTGCTCTATGAAGTAGCGCAGGAGTTGAAACTCTCGGGCTGAAAGCTCAATCGTATCGTCTGCTCCCAATTTCAAGCCCAAAACTTTATCAATGACCTGGCCGCGAGCAGTCAGCATCAGTATGGGCGTGTCAACCTTGCGCGCTCTGAGGTCGCGTGCCACGTCAAAGCCGTTCTTGCCGGGAAGCATGACATCCAAAATGATTAGGTCGAAACCTTCAGCGCTCGCACGCTCCAAACCTTCCGGTCCGGTCAATGCCGTCTCCACCTCGTACCCTTCAGCGTGCAGAAGGTCCGAGAGCGCCATCACAAGGCCAGCGTCGTCTTCAACTATCAATATTTTGACTGTCATCGTCACTCGATAAGAGCGTCGTCATCTACGGCGAGCGCGGGCAGATGCAAGGTGAAAGCTGTTCCGCTCTCCGTTGAAGTCTCAACCGTGACGCGCCCTTTGTGCGCCTGCATGTGGCGCTCGACTAAGCTCAAGCCAAGTCCTGCGCCTGAATTCTGCGAGCCGAAAACCTCCTGCCCGCGATAGAAAGGCTCGAATATGTGCGGCAAATCCGCAGATGAGATTCCCGGACCATGATCCTCAATCCTGATCTGCACCTCTTTACTGTTCTTCACGGCGCGTGCCGTGACGCTCAACCACTTGCCCTGAGCCGCATACTTTAGCGCGTTCCCGATTAAATTCTTCAACACACTTTCTAACGATTGCGCATCGGCCAGGACAAGAGGCAAGTCTTCATCCAATTGCCTTTCAACCTGCCAGCCGCCTTCTTCAAAGGCTGTGCTGTATTCCGAAAGAGCGCGATCTATTGTTTCCGACACATCAACTGGGCGAAGGTCGTAGAGCTTGCGGCCAGATTGAATGCCAGCGAAGCTTAGCATCTGCTCGACCTGATTGATGAGCCTACGAGCCTCGCCCTGAATCACGTCGCCATATTTTTGCACGCGCGCAGGGTCTTGAATCATTCCCTTCGATAGATTGTAGCTCGTTGACTGAATCACAGTCAGCGGTGTCCTGAGTTCGTGCGAGACTCCCGCGACAAACTCCATCTGCTGGCGCGCCAGAGAGCGAGCACGACGGATGCCAAGCGTGAGCATAACTACGCTGACCGCAAGCAAGAGCAGAATGCCGAAGCTTACGATCAGATTATGAAGCCGCGCGTGATTCACAATCGAATCGAGCGATCCTGACGCGCTCTTTAAGACTAGAAACCATGCGCTGTCGTTTCCGCTCTGTCCCGCAATCGCATAGATGGGCGCGCCATCCGGTCCGGCAATGAATGGCGGCGGCCCTTGATTTGGCGGCGGCGGTGGCGGCCTTGAAGACGATTCCGCAGAGCGGTCATCTCTTGTGTGTGTAAGCGGCGGTGGAGGTGGTGGAGGCTGTATGGGTTGCTGGCCGGGCGGAGTAGGCACTGGGCGATTCGGTTGCAAGCGCGCATCGAAGAGAAGTACGCCTGCGTCAACGCGCGAGAGCGAATCAATCGTCAACGTTGGGTCTGATTGATAGATGATGCGGACGGGGCGGCCAGTCACCACCGCAATCCTGTACTCGTTCACTGCCTCACGTCCGTAATGGCGCTCGACCAATTCAGGCAGAAGATTTTTCTGCAAGTAGTCAAGGTCCAATTCCAGAAAACACCATCCCTTCAATTCGGGCACATGGACCACACCTTCGGGCGGCGCTGGCCTGAGCGCGTCTAGCAGCGAGCGAGGCTCTTGACCGGGCGGCCTGCGCGTCTGTTCAGTGGGCGCTGCTTCACTCGTGTTGTTTGAGGATGAAGGGCGAGAGAGAGAATGATCGTTTGGAGAAGGCGGAGGCGGAGGCGGCTCAACATCTGTGACCAGCGGAAAAACGATCACGGGTCTTCCATCTAAAAACTCGAACGCGAATCCGTTGGGAAAGAGCGGAGGCTCGCCGCCCGGCATTCGCAAACGATTCTCTAATATAGTTCGATAGAGCTTTAATCCTTCAGGCCACTCCTGCTCAGTGAATTTATCGTCGCCCGCGCGCATTCGTTTGAAGATGATGCCGCCCGTAGTCTCCGCACCGAAACTTACAGAGCCTAGAAGTCGCGGGTGGTCCGAAGTGTCGCGCCATTGCGAAGCGCGGCCCGCCAGATAAGTTTCAATCTGTGTGTCTGGACGAATCGAAGGTGAAGGACGAAAGACCGGAAGCAGGTCGAGTATCGCTTCTCGGAAATCGCCGCTGAAATTTCTGAGCGTCGTCTCTATGTAATCTCTGTGCCGACGACGGTCCGCCTCTGTCACGCGATTGATGAATTGAAACTGTAGAAGCGCTGCGAAAGCCAGGACGAGCACGAGCGCAAGAGTTCCCACAACAAGCCAATCAACTTTTATCCGCTGCAAGTTCATCGCTCGCGCATTATAGCTTTCAAAAAGCAACTCTTGAATGCTTTGAGCCGCAAACTTTACCTCATCTTTACAAAACCCCCATTCGTTTACAGAACCTTTACACCGACGCTCGATCTTTCCGGCTAAGATATTCGTCTAAGAGAGACAGATAACTTGAATGCAAAAAACTTCAGACAGAATTTGAAAGGAGAAAAAGAGAGCATGAAAAACCGAGTCCTAACCTTTATAGGCATCGGCGCGTTGATAATCGGAGCAGTCATCTTCGCCGCCGCTCAAAACGGACCGCAAGGCGGACCACCACATCCGCCCGGACCACCGCCGCCGCCTTTCGGCATTCCAAGCCTTGAGCACCTGACGCAGGCGCTTAACCTGACTGATGCACAGGCGGCAGAGCTTAAACCCTTCCTTGATTCAGAGCGCACGACCCTGGACGCGCTCATGAAGAAGATGGGCGATTTGCACAAGCAATTGGAAGACGCAACGGCGCAGGGGCGCTTTGACGAAGCGCAGGTGCGCTCGCTTGCAAGTCAAATGGGGCAGACGCAGACCGATATGATCGTTGAGCAGGAGCGCACAAAAGCGAAAATCTACAACTCGCTGACACCGGAACAGCGCGCCAAAGCAGACGAGCTACACAAGCACGGCGGTCAGAGAGGTCGCGGCCCCGGTGGACCGGGTGGTCCTCCGCAGCCTCCACCGCCGCCACCTCCGTCGTCAGATAACTGATAGCTTAGGAGTAATTCCTTTCACTGGAGAGAAGGATCGTTTAGCGATTGCTGTAAGTGATCCTTCTCTCCCAACCCCTCGCATCAAGATTTTTTCGGATTCCTTCTGGAGGATTAGGTGCGTCATCAGCATTTCAACCAGGCCAAGACGATTCTGGCGCTCTCGGCTTTAACGGTCTGCTTCGCTTTAGTTGCTCGCTGGCTCACGGTAGAAAACCAGAGCGTAGTTCATGCCGCCATCGCAACGAGCGCGCCAACAGCAGGCTTTCACGCGGAGCTTCGCACAGAGCCTTTGAGGGTCAAGGCCAGCGAGCCTGTGAAGCTTTCATTCCTTGTGAAGAACGGGAAAGGCGCTACGGTCCGTTTCCTACAGTTCGTTCATGAAAAGCCCATGCACCTAATGGTGGTCTCGGATGATCTGGCGGAGTTCTACCACATTCACCCGGAGATGCAGGTTGATGATTCCTACGGCGTCGAGCACATCTTCCCGCACGGAGGCAAATACAGACTTTATGCGGACTACACGCCGCCCGGTTCTGCAACCATAGTTGAGCAGTTCGAGTTGAATGTTGATGGTCCGGTGCGCTCGCGCGAGAACTTAATCACGGACGCGAGCCTGACGAAAGAAGCGGAAGGCTTGCGCGTCACTGCCATCTCGGACAAACCCTTGCGCGCGGGCGAAGACTTAACCTTGAAGTTCGCGCTCACGGACGCTGATAGCGCGCAGCCCGTAAACAACTTGCAGCTTTACCTGGGCGCGCTCGCGCACTTCGTCATCATCAGCGAAGACTTAAAATCTTTCATACACGCGCACCCTTTAGACGCAGGCGAAATCTTTGATCCGAGTCAAGACCCGACGCAGCACATACACGACCCCGCACAGTTGGCTAAAAAACTTGTCGGACCAAGTCCATCTGAGGTCTCCGCTTACGTCAACTTCCCGCACGCAGGTCTCTACAAACTCTGGGCGCAGTTTCAGCGCGACGGAAAAGTTATAAACGTTCCATTCGTACTAAACGTTGGAGAGCCTGCGCCAAAGATTGCTGAGACAGTCCAATCAATTCCAGCCGACGCAATCAGGATCAACGTCAGCAACTCAGGTTACGAGCCGTCGCAAATCTCTGTGAAGAAGGGCGAGAAGGTCACGCTCGCATTCACGCGCACGGATTCGCAGAACTGTGCTGGCACTATTCTTTTCCCGCAACTCAACATCAACAGACAACTCGCAGTCGGCGAAACAGTCATTATCGAATTTGCGCCCAACGAAGCGGGCGCAATCAACTTCAGTTGCGGCATGGGTATGTACAAGGGGAAGGTCATTGTCAACTAATTGCGGAATGCGGATTTCGGGGT
>QHXM01000030.1 GCA_003222945.1 Acidobacteriota bacterium | reverse complement strand
TGTTTGATCTCCGTGTACTTGCGCATCCAGTCGTTCTGCGGGTTGATGCCGGACAGTCTTATGGTGAATGGCAGTTTGACGCCGTTCACGTCCCTGTAATCTTCAAAGTCCGTCTGGTCTGGAATTCGTGCCAGCATCGTCTGAGTGATGCCCTGAATGCGTAAGAGCAGTCCCGTCTGCGCGTCGAAGTAGAGACGTTCGGTGCGCGTGTCTGAAACTTTAGATGAGAGCACATAGACTTCATGGTCGCCTATCCTGCTTCGCCCGACGACTCTCAGATCAGGATAGAGTTCTTTAAGATGCACGTCGCCGTAAAAATCTGCGGCGCGTCTCATCAAGTCAAGCTGCGCGCCCGCCAACTCTCGCTGGCCGCGCTGATTCTTCGTCCAGCCGACTGTACCGTTGTAGCCAGTAGTTATAACGCCCTGCTTAGGCGTCGTGAGAATCGTGACGACTTTGTTCGGCGCTGCCTGATAGGTCTCTAGCGGTATCTCAGTTCCGCCTGTAACAACCTGTATGCCTCGCATCTCGCGGTTATGCAGTTTCTCGTATGCAGCCTTGCCGCCTATCGCCTGAACGAATTTATCTAATACCTGGTCAACAGTCGGCAAAGGTTCGGCAGGCGGTCTTGGTCCGGCACCTCCGCCTGGTCCGCCCGCCGCCGCGTTTGCCGGAGGAGTTATGGGCAGTTGCGGCAGGCCGCGCGGCTCTGTCTGCCCCTTGTGGCATGTGTAGCATGTGACGCCGCCGCCGAGGATGTCTTTGTTGTTCTTGTTAATATCAAACTGCATCAGCATCATCTTGCGCGCGGTTATCTTCGTAGGCTTGTCGTCTTTCTCCATCTGCGGAACGACGTGACAGTAAGCGCAGTTGACGCCAAGCGAAGTGCTCATGAAATCCATTACGGCGAGTAGTTGCGAATCGGGCATTCCCTTTAGCACCTGAATATTTTTTCGCACCTGCTCGACGGGTTTATCCGCCTGCTGTTGTGCGTGGCTGCTGCGAATGATTACGGTGCTGCCAATGAGCAGGAAGAGCACCAGGACGAAAAGTTTAAGCGTAGTCTGCCTCATTCAATGCCTCCAAAAATGTTCTATTACTTCAGACGGAATGATCGGTAGAGATTCTAATCTAATTTTCGCGGCCTGTCGAAAAGTTCCAAGTTCCAAGTTTCAAGTTCGCTGCCTTTAACTTGGAACATAGAGCTTGGAACTTGGAACTTGGAACTCAAGAACGAGACTTCATAGGAATCAAAGTTTCAAGTGAGTGATAGACCTGCAAGTACGTTTGAGTCTCGCGCGGTATCAATGTTCGCCACGCAGAGCCGCCGCGTCGAATGTAGCCGCCGAGCTTCGCGGGGTTTGAGTTGTAACCTGCGGCCATTAACTCAGGCAGTGTTGCGATGCCCGAACTGATTGCGGCGGTCATGTCGGAATCTGATGAGAGTACTTTCCAGGTGTCCAGCATGTAGAGCAGCATCGCTTCCAATGCGTTGCCATGATTCTGCATCCCGTAAACAAAGTCCGGGTTGAGACCAATGCCCGGATGATCGCGGCGTAGCATCTGGTAAGTGGAAGGAATCATCTGCACCATGCCGCCCGCTCCGGCAAAGCTAACGGAATGACGGAACGTGTCCAGTTCGTTCAAAGCGTAGAGCGACAAAATCTCTTCAAAGAGGGCCAGCCGATTCTCCACGCGAAAGCGCGTGTGGTCCGTATGCTCGACAACACAGAGGCGCTCGGCAATGTCTATGATATTTGATGGAATGTAAACGCCTTTGTCGCGCAGCCTTCTTGCGGCAAGGTCCAGCATCATGTGAACGTAAGCCTGCCCAGCCTTTACGACATCCGGCGAGAGAAGCGCTGGATGCGCCGAAGTGTAATAGGCCATCTCGCGTAAACTCCCGCCGCGCTCAATCGGATATTCGACGACGAGCGGGATGAGCGCACGCCCCGTCGCAGCGTCGAAGGCTGTGACGGCAGTGTTGACGCCGTTGGCTCGAAGTATTGTCAACTGAACATTCATACCGAGCGAACTGGTCAAGTTCATCTGCGCGCCCTTTTGCAGGAACTCGTCTTTCGGAATTTTTACCAGATGAATCTGCGAACTCTTTTCATCAAACACGGCGAGCGTGACAATGGAAAGGTCCTGCGTGGTCATTGCAGTCAAAGCAGGGCGAGATTTAAGAAGCCGCTTTGCCTCGTCCAGACGAGCGTGTATTTTGTTCATTGAGAGCGGGCGGGCGGCGAGTTGCTGTGCGGCAATAGCTCCCACAGTTTGCGCCGGAGGCAAGACGGCGGTAGTCGGCGGCTGCGCGACCGTCTGAGATTTACTCGTAGGCTGCTGCGTGGTTTGCGTTGTGACGGTTCGCGGTCTGGTTATCTGCTGCGTTGGCGTCTGCGAGCGTGCGGGCGAGAATTGTATGATCAAACCCAACACAAATACAGCAAGGGACAAAAGAGCGCGCTTGTTCATACGAATCGGGTCTCCTTCAGGGTACAACTCGCCAAGGGGCTGACGAGTTGGCACTAAGATTCGCGCGCCGGGCTTTCGGTTGTCAATAGTTGAATAAACAGATCAGAACCGTTCGCAATAGTGGGTGATGCCCGCACCTTTTTAGCCCGTCCGTCTAAAACTAATGAAGCCGCGAGAAGGCAACCACACAATATCCATGATCGCTGCTGTTACTAATCAGAACTTAATTCGACATTTTTTCAGCGCGCTCCGCGCGCGAGGGGTAAAAGAGCAATAAAGTGTATAACTACGTCCGCACGACCGCGACCAAGCGAAACCCGGTCATGAAGGAGCCAACGTCGGGCGAGTATTTGCTGCGGCGAGCCGAGCGCAGATGCCACGCAGCACTGTGCCACGAGCCGCCACGCAGCACTTGCTCCTGTACTCCGCTACTTAACCATGCACCACCATCCGTCGGCGCTCCATTATAACTATTGTGCCAGACGTCTTCGCACCACTCCCAGATATTGCCGTGCATGTCATATAACCCAAATCCATTCGCCTGCTTCTGTCCCACCGGATGCGTCTTGTTGCCGGAGTTCGCGTCATACCACGCCATCGAATCAAGATTTCCCGCATAATCCTCCGTCGTCCCGGCGCGGCAAGCATATTCCCACTCCGCTTCCGTCGGCAGACGTTTCCCGGCCCAGTCGGCGTAAGCCTTAGCCATATTCCATGTCACGCCCGTTACGGGTTGCCGGGCTGTGTCGTGGGAAACTATTCTAGAGTATTGGATTTGCGTACTGTACATGTTGTGCGTATCAGCCAAGAATTTCGCAAAGTCCTCGTTGGTGACTTCATAGGTATCCATAAAAAACGGTTTGACCGTCACCTTGTGCGCGGGGCTTTCGTAGCCTGTTGGATCATTGTCGCGCCCCATTGTGAACTCTCCGCCTGGAACGTAAACCATCCCTGCGGGCGCCGTCGGAGTTGTTTGCTTGTTTGAGTTTGCGTTTGCTTGTTGACTCGTCGCCGCGTTATCGGTTGACTCGTTTTCGCCTGAGCCTCGCAGCATGAAGAAGAGCACGACACCTACGATGACGAGCGCGACGACGAGCACAAGCGCGCGTCTGCCTCCGCTCTTTACTGTTTCCTGCGACTCGTTTAGGAAGGTGTAGTCGGAGACGGAAGGGTTGACGGGCGCGACCTCTTGCGCTTTGGATGAGCGCGAACTGCTTGCGACTGTGGGAGGAATGGCGAGAGTTTTAATCTTCTCCGGTTTGTGTTTTTCGGCTGCGCCTTCGGCTGGAGAGGCTATGGTTGGAGCAACTGGAGTCTCAGCCGCAGGCTTTTTGTTGGAGTCGGATGTGGCGCGCTCATTATCTTTACTCTGCAGAGAATCACAACTCTTTGTGTGTGTCGGCTCATAGTATTGACCTCCAAAGTTAAGAGAGATTGACGGCTGCGAATGCCCGAATCTAAACGGGCGCGGCGAACCGCCGATAAGGACAAGTTGATGAAAGCCAAAGCTAACGTGCGCTCCGGTTGAATGAGTTGGCTGGCGCGTCTTGCTTAGGGATTTTATTCCTGATGCGCTTCCGCATAAATTCGTAGCGCCGCATTGATGCGCTGCTGGAATTCTGCTCCCTGCGCCTCAAACCATTTCAACACATCTTCGTCAACGCTTAAGGTGACGGCGGTTTTCCCCTTCGGCATCCGCCACTCAGCCGCAGCAAAGAACTCATCGTCAAGCGACGGAATATCAGAAGTGTCAATCTCTTCATCCGTCATGCTGTCAATGCGCGCCCAATCCGTCTCTGAGAGCTTCTTCAAATCTCTTTCGCTCATGTTTCAGTGCCTTCCGCAAAGAGATAATCCGTATTGTCTCTTCGCCGCGTTCGGTAAAAACTACAAGGGTCTGCAAAGGAAACGGCCTGCGAAAGACAGGCTATTATACATATCGGCGTCTGCTTCTCAAGATATTTGCCTCTGGATG
>QHXM01000029.1 GCA_003222945.1 Acidobacteriota bacterium | reverse complement strand
AGCGAACGTAAGCAACAAGCTCCCAGACCTGCGCGTCAGGAATCTTCTGCCGAAACGAAGGCATACCGTTCGGACGCCCTTCTACAATCGTCGAGAAGACCTGAGCCGGGTCGCTTCCGTAAATCCACTTCTCGTCCATCAGCGGCGGTCCGATTGCGCCTCCGCCGTGCGCGTGACAACCCGTACAGTTGTACCAATCAAAGAGTCGCTTGCCTTCGTTTACCGCAACAGCATTCTCTTCGTCAGGATTACTAGTCGGTGGCGGAGGTGTAACTGAACCCGGTTGCAAATCGCTCTGCGCTATCACGTTGACTCTGACAGATGGCGGCGCTTGTCTGAACTCACGCTTCTCCCTCTCGCACGCAACAAAAAAGATGACTACGACAAGCCATAACGACAGAGCGATGATTCGCGCGCGACGCCTGAATCGAAAGGCGAAAGGGGAAAGGCGAAGGGGGAAAGTTTCTTCAGATAAGTTGCCAAATCTTTTTTTCATCCCTCATCCCTCCGCCTTCATCCCTTAATTTGGGGGACTCCGTACTCTGCCAGAATGCTTTCGATTTCGGGTCGCTTGCGCTCGATTATCCCTTCCAGTTCATCCTTGAAAGCAGTGTCGCCGCGCCTGACGCCCATTGAGATGTCATAGACGAAGGGCAGAAACGGCTGGTCAATCTGCGGCGAGACTGGAACTATCTCAAGGGGAATTTTTTCGCGCTTGGCAAAGTAGCCTGCAAGCGGTCCCCAGACAATCGCAACGTCAATCTCGCCTTTAGCAACTGCGTCAATAATCCTCGCGGGCGGATTCTGCTCTGCATAGTTGCCATAGACGGTAAAACCTTCGACGTTATCAACGATGTGGCGATTCGAGAGCGCGTGCGCGGGCGGCGCGTTTGAGAAATCGTCGCCGATCATCTGCACGCCGATTTTAAGTCGGCGCAGGATAGGGTCATCAAATGAGTGCAGGTCGAGCCGTCTGTCTTTGCGATAGACGAAGACATAGGTAGAGCGATAGTAAGGGCTGGTCGTCAACGCCATCTCGAAGCTCGCGGGAACTTCTATGACAACGTCGCACGCTCCTGCTTTCAAAGTGTTTCGTATAAAGCCGCGACGCTGCGCCCACCAGGTGTATTCCAGGTTTGCATGCATCTCGCGCGCTATGAGTTCTGCGATGCGATTCTCAAAGCCTTCGCCTTTGCTGTTTGAGAAAGGCAAGTTGTTCGGGTCAGCGCAGACGCGAAGCACGCGCGGAGCAGTTGGTTGCTGCGATTGCGGCGACGGCTGCGGTTGTTGAGCAATCTGTTGCTGACCTTTGCCTGCGCATGAGAGAAGAAAAGAGAATGAAAAACATAAGAGCAGTAAGAAGATGTGCCTCGCTCGCGCGATTGTAGAGATTTGCATTTGTGAGTTAGATAAGTGCGATTCACCGCAGAGACGCAGAGGACGCTGAGATAGTACAGAGAAAGAGTCTTTCTCTGCGCCTGCTCTGCGCTCTCTGCGTCTCTGCGGTGAATCATTCCATTGCCTACATTCAAGTAAAGGCCAACCCCGCAAACTATTCAAAACAATCTTAAGGGAGCGAGAAGACATAAAGCATCCCTCCCTTCGTCGTGCGCTGCGGAAGATCAGTCATGGCGTTTACGAAACCGAGCGCACTCGTTCCGTCTCGCGGATCAAGATCGCCAGCGACGATTGCGCCGGACCAACCGCCAACGCCCGACAAGATAGCAACGTACTGTTTGCCGTCCGGTCCGCGATAGCTGATGGGTTGGCCTATGATTCCTGAGCCGCACTTGAACTGCCACAGCACTTCGCCCGTCTGTGCGTTCACGGCCTTGAACCATCCGTCCATCGTTCCATAAAAGACAACATCGCCAGCGGTCACAACCGCGCCGCTCCAGACAGGAAAATCCTCCTGAATGCTCCAGACCTCTTTCCCGGCAACGGGGTCCCACGCGCTAAAAACTCCGCGCTTGCCGCCCGGCCCGGCGTACATCTTCACGTTCATGCCGACGTAGGGCGTGCCCTCTATGTAGTTGGCCTCGACGCTCTCCGCGTCCATGCATAGGTTCTGGTGCGGAATGTATATGAGACCCGTTCGCGGCGAGAAGGCTGAAGGCTGCCAGTCTTTAGCGCCCGGCGGCGCAGGACAAATATCGCGGACCACTTTACCAACCTGCGGCGCTTTGTCTTCATTCACGTTCAGTCGTCCTGTCTTCAGGTCCACACCGTTTGACGAAGTGATGTGAACGAAAGGATTCGCGGAGAGAACTTCTCCGTTCGTGCGATCAATCACATAGATGTAGCCGTTGCGTTCGGGGCGCACGAGGATTTTGCGCGTCTGACCGCCAACGGGCATGTCCAGAAGTATCTGTTCGTTGATGCCGTCATAGTCGTGAAGATCATGCGGCGTGAGTTGATAGAACCAGCGCGCGTCGCCGTTGTCAGGGTTGCGTGCGAAGATTCCGCAGGTCCACTTGTTATCTCCGGGTCGCTGGTCTGGATTCCAAGGGCCTGGGTTCGCCGTGCCGTAGAAGATTAAGTTCTGGTCAGGGTCGTAAGAGATCCAACCCCACGTTGTCCCGCCGCCAATCTTCCATGCGTCGGCAGGCCAGCTTGAAACGCCCAAATCTTTACCTTGATCCTGCGAGTAGAAAGGTTTGAAGTTTGCTCCTATCAAACAATCCGCGTCCGGGCCGGTGTGAAATGCGCGCCATGCAATCTTGCCTGAACCAGTATCGAGCGCAGTGAGCCAGCCGCGCACGCCGAACTCGCCGCCGCTGTTGCCGACAAGCACTTTGTCATGGACTACGAGCGGAGCCATAGTGACCGTCTCGCCCTTGTTGATGTCTCCGACCTGTGTCTTCCAAATCTCTTTGCCTGTGTCTGCATCAACGGCGATGGTCTTGCCGTCGAGCGTGTTGATGAAGATTTTTCCCTGCGAGAAGACAGCGCCGCGATTGACGTAATCGCAGCAGGCTACGCCTTGCGACGCAGACGAAGGATTAGAATCATACTTCCATTTGATGGGCGCGCCCGGTTGCGTCAGGTCCAGCGCGTAGAGAGTGTTCGGATAAGGCGTCACAACATACATAGTGTTGTTGACGACGATGGGAGCGGCTTCGTGTCCGCGCAGAACACCCGTAGAGAATGACCATGCGAGTTTCAGATTCTTTACGTTGTCAGCGTTTATCTGATCCAACGCGCTGTACCGCGTGCTCGCGTAATCTTTCGCGGGCATCGTCCACTGCCCGTCTTCAGTTTGCGGGAACGCTGGCGCAGCCTTCTGACCGTTGTTCGCTTGCGGCTGCGCGGCGCGCTGCGTCTCTATCTTCTGCTCGGCTGGTGGCCGCGAGCATGATAAAGCTAGAAGAAGAATGCTGATTGTGTTGAGGAGAAGAAAGGCTCGGCTATGGAAAAAGGATAAGTCCAGCCTGAGTTGCTTCATCACATCTCCTTAGCTGGGGAACTCTCCATTCAGGCTTTTCATAATCTTGCATAGGAAAAGCTTCTCAAGAGTTCGTACCTTAGTTTAGGGGTTAATAATACGAACTTTATCCTAACATTCGATTTTTATTGCTGCTGTACGATACCAGACATTCAGGCTGTCGCTTACAGGATTATTGATAGGTCTCTTTCTGAAGAAGCTTGACCAAGAAGTTTTCATTAAAGGCGAAGTTCATGCTTAAATCAGCCAAGTTAGCAACCAACTGAAGTAGTATTGCCAAAGAATACGAACAAAGGGAGGGTTAACATAATGGCTAGCAGCAAACGCGACGTATCTTCGAGCGCAATGCGTTGTCGTAAAAAGTTTCTACGGTTCTTCCCGGAAGGCTTCCGTGATGAGACCTATATTGATTGGGAGCGTGATTACAAGCAGGAAGCGCATGAACAATGGAGCGCTGGTTTGAATCAAGTAGAACACCGCTCCCTTTTACGAAAAGGCGAATTCTCAGAGATCGCATCTCGCGCCGTGAGGATTGAGTCGCGCACAAACCTGCTCTTCTCATTCGAGAAGATGGCTTTGAGAGATGCCGTTAAGTCTGCGGAAGGAGCGCGCTCGTTCAGTCAAGGTCTTTATGACTTTCTATATGGCACGGGAAGTTTGGAGGGCAAGTTCGAGCGATGGTGCGATGTGGTAGCAGAACTTCCCAGAAGACAGACGCGCGTACTGACCTGGCCCTTAGTCACCGTCTTCGGATTCATAGCGACGCCGGAGACGCACATCTTCCTGAAACCGAACGTCACGCGCGCTGCGGCACGAGAGTACGGATTCAACTTTCAATATCAATCCAGACCGAACTGGGCGACTTACTCAAGCCTTCTTGAGTTCGCAGAAACAGTGCGACGCGACCTATCGGACCTGAAGCCGCGCGACATGATAGACATTCAATCTTTCATCTGGGTGCAAGGGTCTGATGAATACGAAGAATAGAAAAGCAGAAGGCAGTAGGCAGTTGGCAGAAAGAGAAACGTTTTTGCTGTCAACTGCCTACTGCCTTCTGCCTTCTGCT
>QHXM01000028.1 GCA_003222945.1 Acidobacteriota bacterium | reverse complement strand
CTATGAATGCGCGCGCAGTCGCTCCCCTCATAAATGTCCAGCGGGTCGAGCAGTATTGCGCGAAGGCGGGCGCGTTCTGCGCCCAACACGTCATGGCCGTATGAGTCGCCGACGTAAACGGCCTCGCCGGGTGCGACCTGCAATTGCTCAAGCGCGTATTGAAAGATTCTCGCGTCGGGCTTTCTGAATCCAACGACGAATGAATCCACCAGCAGATCAAACTGATCCACAATCTCTTCTATAGTCTCTCGCGCGCGCCCATCTTCGGTGTTTGAAATTATGCCTACGAGCAAACCAGCGCGCTTTAACTCGGCTATTACGGCGGGTGCTTGCCTATCCATCTCACACCAGAGGTGATGCCGCTCATGCTCTGCAAGCATCGGAGAAGACATTCGTTCGCAACTCTCCTCATCTACGCCCAGTGCGCAGAACATGTCATGAAATAGCCAGCCCGGGCGTTGCGTGTGCGCAACAGGATTGTTCCCTTCCGAGATGCTTCGGTCCACACCGCGCAGGACCTCGTAGAGCATACGCCTCATATCTTCAGGAGCGAAGGTGCGTCCCGTCACGCACTCGGCAATACGAGCGAGTCTAAGCCAGTCGGGATGAACCAGAGTGCCGCCAGCGTCGAAGAGAACTGCGCGCGCATCTTTCAAAAGCGGATGAAGAACGGTGCTCACACATTCACCTTCGTATCGGGTTTCGTCGAGAGTAGATACTCGACCGCGCGTTGAACGACGCCTTTAGTTTCCGCGAGCGCGCGCTCGGCCTCCTCGCGCGGAACACCTGCTTTCCTCATCACGAGCGCCGCGCGTAAATCTCCACCCGCTGCTTTAAGCTGCGCTGCGGCCTCCGTCTCATTCAAGCCAGTCTCTGCCGCTAGAATCCGCACGGCGCGCGCGCGCAGTTTCGTGTTGCGCGTCAGAAGATTCGTCATGCGATTGCCCGTGACGTAGCCCAAGCGAATCATTGCCGCCGTCGAGAGCATGTTTAGAACCATCTTCTGCGCCGTTCCGGCCTTGAGCCGCGTCGAACCTGCGATAACTTCAGGACCGACAACTGGAACGATGCTGACTTCGGCTGCGCGTGTAATCTCTGAACCGGGAACGCATGTGATTGCGATTGTGAATGCGCCCATAGAGCGCGCATGTTCGACAGCGCCGATTGTGTAAGGCGTGCGACCCGAAGCCGCTATGCCGCAGACAACGTCAGCGCCTGCGACACCGCGCACGTCCAAGTCATGCGCGCCCGCCCCACGATCATCTTCCGAAGCTTCCACAGCGCGGTATGTCGCATCGTAACCGCCCGCGATTATCCCTTGCACAAGCTCTGGCGAAACGCCGAAGGTCGGCGGACATTCCGCAGCATCCAGAACGCCTAGCCGCCCGGAAGTTCCCGTGCCAACATAAAAGAGACGACCACCCGTTCTTAAACGCTCGACGATTCCATCAACGGCACGCGCAACGTCCGGCAACACTTTCTCGACGGCCACAGCCACGCGCGCGTCCTCTTCATTCATCAGACGCACGACCTCTGCGGTCGGCAACGAACTTATCCCGACGGTGCGCGGATTCTCCTGCTCTGTCAGCGGAATGGACATAAAAAAAGTACTGAGTGATGAGTACTGAGTACTGAGTAAAAACCTTCTTAACTCAGTCCTCCGTACTCAGTACTCATCACTTCTTTTAGACTGCGACCGGTAATCTATGCAAGTGCTCGCGCGCCATGCGTGCGGCGGCGATGGCTGGAGGTCTTCGCGCGGGCGCGAGGAAAGCTTTTGGTGCGACTTGCTCGACCTCTTCGCGCAAACGGTCCAGCAGTAGTTCACCTGCGGCGAAGATGCCTCCGACGTAAGCCACCTGGAATCGCTCGCGCTCCATGCGCAAGCGTCGTATGACGGCTGTGGCTGCTATGCCTAGTTCGCGCCCGGCCTCTGCGACAATCTCTCGCGCGACATCGTCATCCTCCTGCGCCGCTTCTATAACAAACTTACCAAAACCCGCTATGCGATCATTCGTCACACCGGGCGCGTAGATGGCTATTAAGAGATCGTCAACTCCGCCCACGTTGAAATAATCGCAGGCCGCTTTGCCTAAAACGGTCTTACGTCCGCGCCCGTCACAAGAGCGTGCTATCGCCTGCAAAGCCCTGCGCGCAATCCACGAGCCGCTGCCCTCGTCGCCAGCTAAGGGTCCCCAACCGCCCGCGCAGATGTGTTTGCGCTGCGGGTTAATGCCGCAGCAGATTGATCCTGTCCCGGCGATGATTACAAGGCCCGGCTCGCCATCAGTCGCGCCGAAGAGAGCGATGTCCGCGTCCGTCACAACCTCAATAGAATTTATGCCAAGCCCTGTCAGAGCCTCCTGCATACGCTGGCGCAAATCTCCGCGCCTGACGCCTGCGAGGCCAACCTCCGCCGCGACTATGTCCGCGCGCTGCACATGAGCTTCGGCGCAGGCGTGGTCCACCGCTTCACGAATAGCTGAAGCTGCCGTAGTGATGCCTACGCGCATTGGGTTAGACGGACCAGCAGTGCCTTCGCCCAGCACTCTCAGCCTTTCGTCCATGATGATGGCGAGCGTCTTCGTGCCCCCGCCATCAACTCCAAGCACAAGCTCATGTCCATGAATTCTATGGGGAGACATAAAATTCTTTATCTTACCGCTCACATTCATTACCTCTTTGGAAACACCCCTTGTACTGAAAACTGTTGTTGCCAGAAACTCCATCCTCGATTATATTCAGTGCCGTCTCATAATAGAAACTAAAAGATTTTATCCAAGTGATAACCATCCCTGATACTGCGGAGAAACAATGGAAATCAGACAATTGAGGGCTTTCGAGGCGATTGCCGAGTCGGGAACTTTCACGGCTGGCGCGCTGCGCGTACACGTAACGCAGGCAGCAGTCAGTATGCAGATTCGCCAGCTTGAGACGGAGTTGGATGCGCCCCTTTTTATACGCGCGCCTCGCCGGGTGCTTCTGACTGAAGCTGGAGAAGCGCTGCTCGAACGCGCACGCAGAATCCTGCGCGAGCATGATACGGCAGTTGCGGAGATTGCTGAGCTTGCTGGAGCGGAGCGCGGGCGTCTTCGTGTGGGGAGCGCATCCGCAATGGTGAGCACAGACCCTTTGCCTAAAATTCTGAAAGAGTTGCGCCAGCAACACTCGCGCGCAGAAATGACGATTGCTTCTGGAACGAGTCAGGAGCTTGTCCGCCAGATACTCGCGGGCGATCTGGACATGGCCTTTGTCTCCCTGCCCGTCGAAGCGCGCGGCATTCAAACAGAAGTTCTAAGCCGCGACGAACTCGTGGCAATCGCAAGTCCTCGTCATAAGCTTGCGAAGCAGCGCGTCGTAAGTGTCTTCACACTAGCGGGCGAGAAGTTAATCCTGGGTGAGCGCGGCGGGAACACGCGCCGCTTGATTGACGAACTGTTTGAAGAGGCTGGCGTGCAGCCTACGGTTGCGATGGAATTGAGCCGACAGGCTGCAATCAAGCGCATGGTCGAAGCGGATATGGGCGTAGGCATTATTCCTCTTCGTTCGGCGCGCGACGAAGTCTCAGCAGGAAAGCTTGTCTCTTGGTGGATCGAAGGGGCGCAGATCAACTGGGAACTTGGGCTTGCCAAATTGGCTAGCGATTACGACCCTCCAATCTGCCAGACCTTCACGCGCCTTTGCAGAAAATATTTCAATGCAGACTCGCAGAAATCCGACCAGCGACGAAAATCAAAAACAGTCCTAGAGAAACGCAAACGCGCCGCGCACGGTCGCTGATTATTCTGTCCGCGTTTCGTTGAGCGCGACAATAAGGCGCTCTATATCCTCTTCATTATTGAAGAAGTGTGTACTGATCCGTATGCCCTGCGGTTTTTCTGTGACAAGAACGTTGCGACGTGCCAGATGCTCTACGACAAGTTTGGGATTGTCAGCGGCGACCAGCGTTTCGGCTGAGCGCGAGCTTTCGGTCCGTAATGGAGAGAGCACGCGCCAGCCTTCATCCGATAGTCTATCGGTCAAATAGCGATTGAGTTGGAGCACGCGCTCTTCTATCCTCTTCGTTCCAATCTTCATCATGTAATCGACGGATGCGCCGAGAGCGAAGATGCCTGCGAAGTGCGGGCAGCCGAGTTCTGCGCGCGACGCCGCGTCAGTGCGAAGCTGAAACTCCCGGTTGCGGTCCGCGAACGGTTCTTCAACGCTCAGCCATCCGATTGCGCGTGCGCGCGTGTCATCCAACAGCTTGCGACTGAGATAGAGAAAGCCTGAGCCGTAGCCCGCTAACATCCATTTGTGCCCGGTCGAGCAAAGAGCATCTATCTTCATTCGCTTGACATCAATCTCGAAAGCTCCAGCCGCCTGGCTAGCGTTGATGACGAGTGTGTGATCGTTCTTGATGTTTCCCAACTCTTCGAGATTTATGCGGAAGCCATTCGAGTATTGAACGTAGCTCATGCAGATGATTGCGGTCCGCTCGTTCTGAGCCTTCTGCAAATCT
>QHXM01000027.1 GCA_003222945.1 Acidobacteriota bacterium | reverse complement strand
TCTGCATACGATACTGTGAAGTTCCGGCGGCGATTGCCTCACGAATCAAATAGGTCTTCTCTTCGTTGATGATGTAATCGCGTATCAATCCTGTGGAGATCATAATCTCTACAGCCGGAACTCTGCCTCTGCCTTTTGCCGCGCGAACAAGACGCATGGAGATTACGGCTTTGAGTATTCCAGCGAGTTGAAGCCGCACGCTCTTTTGCTGGTGCGAAGGAAATGAAGAGACGACGCGCATGATTGTTTCAGTCGCGTCCAGAGTGTGAAGTGTTGAGAGAACGAGGTGGCCTGTCTCTGCTGCCGTCAACGCAGTTTCAATCGTCTCCATGTCGCGCATCTCACCGACTAAAATTACATCCGGGTCTTGTCTGAGCGCTCCTCTTAAAGCCTCTGCGAACGAGCGCGTGTCAACGTCCACTTCACGCTGCGTTACAAAGGAGCGCTTGTCGCGGTGCAGGAATTCAATAGGGTCTTCGATTGTTACGATGTGGCCGCTGCGCGTTGCGTTGATGCGATCAATCATAGCGGCGAGCGTTGTTGATTTACCTGAGCCTGTCGCGCCCGTGACTAAAATCAGCCCGCGCTGCTCGTCAGCTATCTTGTCAATCACAGGAGGAAGTCCGAGCGAGCTTGTCGTGCGCGTCACATCGGGAATGACGCGAAGCACTATGCCGACTGTCCCGCGCTGCTGAAAGATGTTTGCGCGGAAGCGGCCTACGCCTGACAGACCGTAAGCGATGTCAACTTCCGAGACTTCTTTGAAGCGCTGCTTCTGGCGATTCGACATCATGTAGAAGGCCATGTCGAGCGTGTCTTCCTGCGTCATAGGCTTTGCGTCAACGACGGGGCGAAGCTCGCCTGAAACGCGCATGTAGGGAAACGAGCCTGCCTTCAGATGCAGGTCCGACGCGCCCTGACTCGTGGCAAGACGCAGCAGGTCGTCAATCTTTATGGGCATGATACTGAACTAAACCGGAAAACCTTTCAGAGAGAAAATCAAGAGGAAAAGCGGGGCGTGCTTTTAGATAATCTTACGAAACTCGCGTGCTTGATCTGTAGCGATGCCGGAAAATTAAAGCCCGGAGATGCCACAAAGATGATAGCTTGCGAGGCTAATTGGCGTCAACGATTATGTATTGTAGGGTTAAGGCTTGATTGCACGCGTGGCTATGTAGGTCGGCATGAATTTAGCTGCCGGATGATTGCGGTGACGGTCTTCGTAGAAGCCTGTAATCACAAAGCCTGCGTCCGTCTGCCCGCCTATCTGATCTTCCAGCATGTGGCCGAACTCAAGCGGCTCGCCCTTCTCTATGAACTGACAGCATTCCTCTTTGCTCAAGCTTTGAAGATCAGAGTAAGGCAGAGCGTGTCTGACCTGAAGCACGCCTTTTTCAGCAAGGCGATTGTCGAAGATGAAGAGGACGGGATTAAGAAAACCTGCGAGCAGCACACCTCCATGACGCAGCACGCGAAACGCCTCACGCCAAATTGGTCGAACGTCTGGAACGAATAGATTCGAGCATGGATGAAAGATTAAATCGAAACTCTCGTCATCAAACACGGACAGGTCCGTCATGTCGCCGACGATTGTGACGAGGTTGAGTGAATCGCGCTCTGCAACTTTTCTATCCTGCTCCAACTGCTTCGGCGAGTTGTCAAGCACTGTGACGCGCGCTCCCGCAGCCGCCAGGATAGGAGCTTGCTGGCCTCCGCCTGAAGCCAGACAGAGAACTTCAAGACCGTTCAATTCAGGAAACCACCCGCGCGGAACAGGCTTCGTTTCCGTCAGAAGCACTTCCCATTTACCTCGCCTTGCTGCGGCTATAACTTCCGCACTGACAGGCACAGTCCAAACGTTTCCGCGCTCGACCTCTTTGTCCCACGCCGCACGGTTGTAATCTCGAATATCCATCTGCTACTGCTCCCGCTCTACGAAAACAAAGATTTAAAGCAAGAAGCGCATCGTAAATGCTCACGATGCGCTTCATTGATGAACTACCCGAACGCGGTCGCTAATTCTCTCTCACCGCAGTTTGATAATCAATGACCGATTCCGAGATGCCGGACGAAGCGCCGGAGGCTTTAAGCTGTGTAGCGTCGTGCCCGTTGTTATTAACAGGTGCTTGCGCGCTCTTGTGCTCATTAACATAGGTTAGCCACTCGCCCGGCGCTTGGCGCTCGCCCGAAGTTATCTGGAAGAACGCCTCTTGAATACGGCGCGTGATTTCGCCTCGCTTGCCCGTGCCGATTGTAATCTTGTCAACGGAACGAATCGGCGTTATCTCTGCCGCCGTGCCTGAGAAGAATAGCTCGTCCGCTATGTAGAGCGCGGCGCGTTGAATGTTGTTCTCGACAATCGGAATCTCAAGTGAGCGGCAAATCTGTATGACGCTGTCGCGCGTGATGCCCGGAAGGATTGAGCTTGAAAGCTGCGGCGTAACCACTCGACCATCTTGAACTACAAAGATATTCTCGCCTGAGCCTTCAGAGACAAGCCCGCGATCATCAAGCGCTATACCTTCGGCGTAACCGTTCAGTAGCGCCTCCATCTTAATCAACTGCGAGTTCATGTAGTTTGCGCCCGACTTCGCCATCGCAGGCATTGAGTTCGGCGTCAGACGATTCCATGTTGAAACGCAAACGTCAACGCCCTGCTCAATAGCTTCCTCGCCCAAATATTTTCCCCAATCCCATGCGCCGATGTAGCAGGCCAGAGGATTCGGAAAAGGATTGACGCCGAATGCGGGACGATCTTCGTCAAGGCTTCGGAAAAGTATCGGGCGAATGTAGCACTGCTCCAGCCCGCCTCGAAGGACCAATTCAATTGCCGCTTCGCACAACACGTCGCGCGTCCACTCGTGCTCCATTCTGTAAATCTTTGCGGAGTTCAGAAAGCGCTGCATGTGCTCTTTTAGACGAAAGATGGCAGGGCCTCGCTTAGTCTTGTAACAGCGTATGCCTTCAAAGACGCTTGAGCCGTAATGAAGAACGTGCGACATGACGTGAACGCGCGCATCGTTCCATTTTATCCACTCACCGTTGTGCCAAACGTCCTGTACTATGCGAGGTGTCTTGATGTCTTTAGCCTTGCCGTCTTTCGTAAACATAACTTTTATTCTCCTTCGGGGAATGAAATTAAGAGAGGCTATCGAGTTGGCTGCAAGTTTACAACGCGCTCGTCAAATGAAAACGATTTAAGAGAACGGCAGCCGCGCGTCTCGCTTGATCTAACCTTGTTAAGATAAGGCACAATACAGCAGAGGCGAGCCTGTTTGCAAGGCAGACTTGATTCTTTCCGTTGAGTGCGCTTACCATCCTTTTGTTGTTTCAATCCAAGAAAATTCATCGAGCTTTCTGCCCAATAATCTTACGCATGAAGCATCATGCACAGAGGAGAGTTTCGGCTCCGGCTTTTGCTCTACTGCTTCTAACCCTTCTCTTCAATAACTGTCGTATGTCTCAACAAAACACCCAATACGCAAATTCATCCAGCAATGTTGCTACTAACAATGCGAACGATCCCTTGAGCATTCATCGCCGCGCAATCGCAATAGACATGCACGCAGACACTACGCAGCGCATGGTTGACGAGCACCTTGATATAAACCAACGTCTCGCCGACGGACACTTAGATGCAGTTCGCATGAAAGAAGGTGGACTCGACGCTCAGTTCTTCTCCATCTGGGTCGAGCCGCAGCTTTACGGTGGTGGAGGCGAGAGCGCAATGCGTCGCGCGGACGAACAGATTAATGCTGTGCGTGAGATGGTTGAAAAACATGCGGACATTTGGGAGCTTGCGACGACAGCCGCAGATATTCGTCGCATCGCAGACAATGGAAAGCTTGCGGCTCTGATGGGTTTGGAAGGCGGCTACGCGATTGACGAGCGGTTGGAGAACGTAGAGCGTTACTACAAGGTGGGCGTGCGCTACATGTCGCCCGCGTGGAGCGTTTCGACAAGCTGGGCTGGTTCGAGCGGCGACGAGATGGGACGCACGCGCGGCCTTAACGATTTCGGCAAGCAGGTTGTACGCGAGATGAATCGCCTGGGCATGATGGTTGATGTCTCGCACGTCTCCGACCCGACCTTCTGGGACATCGTCAACACTTCAACAAAACCTGTCATCGCAACACACTCTAACTGCCGCGCGATTGCGAACGTCGCACGCAACCTGACGGACAATATGATTCGCGCTCTCGCAAAAACTGGTGGCGTCGTCTGCGTTCTCTTCTATCCTGAATTTCTTGAACCCGGATGGTCCGAGAAGAAGAAACAGGTTGACGCCGAGATCGCAGCCGAAGTGCAG
This sequence comes from Acidobacteriota bacterium, assembly GCA_003222945.1. Lineage (GTDB taxonomy): Bacteria > Acidobacteriota > Blastocatellia > Pyrinomonadales > Pyrinomonadaceae > QHXM01. The sequence goes on along the minus strand of QHXM01000027.1, from coordinate 8 downwards.
AAGGCTAA
>QHXM01000122.1 GCA_003222945.1 Acidobacteriota bacterium | reverse complement strand
GAGGGCGGCTGCGCCATCATCTGCAACGGCGATGGTCAAGTCGTTGGCATATTCACCGAGCGCGATCTACTGAACAAAGTCATAGGCCGTGATGTTGACTTGAGCGCGCCTATCAGCAACTTTATGTATGCGTCGGTTGAGACCTTAACTACGGATGCGACGATTGGCGATGCCGTTCAAGTAATGAACGAGAAGAGCTACCGCAACATTCCGCTCGTCAAAGACGGACGGCTCATAGGCTCTATCTCCGTCTTCGACGTAATCACTTATTTAGCCGAGAGCTACCCGAAAGAGACTATGAATCTGCCGCCCGTCCCGGCACAAGTAATGGACACACCCGAAGGAGGATGAAAGGCAAGGATGAAGAATGAGGGATGAGGGATGAAGTAAAAGCCATTCATCATTCGTGAGCGCCGCGTTCATCTAAACTTCAAACATTTCCTAACCAACAAAGAGGACACGAATAAAGTAATGAGCACTGTTATCGAAAATCCTGTCGAACAAGGGAAGCATCTGGAAGAATTGGAAACCGTCACGATTCGCTTCGCTGGGGATTCCGGCGATGGAATGCAGTTGACTGGAACGCAGTTTACGAACACGTCGGCTGTCGTCGGGAACGATATCTCGACCTTGCCGGACTTTCCTGCGGAGATTCGCGCTCCTGCCGGAAGCCTTCCGGGTGTTTCTGGCTTTCAATTAAACTTTTCAAGTCAAGACATCAAGACGCCCGGCGATCAACCGAACGTGCTGGTTGCCATGAACCCCGCCGCGTTGAAAGTAAATCTCGCGGACCTTGAAGATGGCGGCACGATAATCATCAACACCGACAGCTTCACGAAAGAGAACTTGAAGTACGCGGCCTATGAGACGAACCCGTTAGAAGACGGAACGCTCGCTGGTTTCCGTGTTCACAAACTTCCCATCACGACGCTCAACATGAATGCGCTTAAAGGCAATGTGGAGCTATCGCGCAAGGAGATAGACCGCTGCAAAAACTTCTTCGCGCTCGGCGTTCTATACTGGCTTTATGATCGCCCCATGGAGCAGACCATCAATTGGATTCACGAGAAGTTTGCGAAGAACCGAGAGGTGATGAACGGGAATGAAATTGCGCTCAAAACTGGTTACAACTTCGCCGACACTACGGAAGTTTTCACTACACACTACACGGTCAAGAAAGCGCAGATAGCTCCGGGCAAGTATCGAAAGATAACCGGCAACGAAGCGACGGCAATCGGTTTCATCGCCGCATCGCAACTCGCTGGCCGCCCGCTCTTCTACGGCTCATACCCTATAACCCCAGCCTCCGACATCCTGCATGAACTCGCGCGCCACAAGAATTTCGGCGTCAAGACTTTTCAGGCTGAAGACGAAATCGCAGCAGTCTCCGCTGCCATCGGCGCAAGCTTCACCGGACATATAGGACTCACCGGAACTTCCGGTCCGGGCGTTGCTCTCAAACAGGAAGCAATCGGACTCGCAGTGATGACGGAGTTGCCGCTTGTCATCATCAACGTTCAGCGCGGTGGTCCATCCACAGGCTTGCCTACGAAGACAGAACAGGCAGACCTCTTTCAAGCTGTCTGGGGACGAAACGGCGAGTGTCCGGCAATCGTCATAGCGCCTGCCACGCCCGCAGATTGCTTCAACATGGCTGTCGAAGCCGTGCGGCTCGCGTTCAAATACATGACGCCGGTCTTCTATCTCTCGGACGGCTATCTAGCGAACGGCGCAGAGCCATGGGCTGTGCCGGAGATTGATGAGTTGCCGAAGATTGAGATCAAGTTTGCGACCAATCCAGAGAACTTCATGCCCTATGCGCGTGATGAAGAGACGCTCGCTCGTCCCTACGCTATACCGGGAACGCCCGGCCTTGAGCATCGCATCGGCGGAATCGAAAAGCAGCACCTGACGGGCAACGTTAACTACGATCCTGAGAACCACCACTTCATGGTGAAACTCCGTCAGGAGAAAGTTGACCGCGCGGCAAACGACATCCCCACAGTCGAAGTCTTCGGAGAGAAGACAGGCAAAGTTCTTGTGCTCGGCTGGGGTTCAACCTACGGCTCAATCGCTTCGGCTGTAGAGAAGTTGCAGCGCGAAGGCAAATCTGTTTCGAGCGCGCATCTACGCCACCTAAATCCTTTCCCGAAAAACTTAGGCGAAGTGCTACGCGGCTTCGAGACAGTGATTGTGCCTGAGATGAACTTGGGCCAACTCTGCACGATGATTCGCGCACGCTACCTGGTTGACGCCGTAGCTTTCTCTAAAGTGAAGGGTCGCCCGTTCCAGATTCGTGAGATCGTGCGGAAGGTTGAAGAGTATTTGTGAAAGATAGTAAGGAGCAATGATGAGCACAAACGGTAAAGGAACAAACGGCAACGGTCATAAAGAGATTTTGGAGACATCTGTCTCAGCCGAAAGCGATGGCGACTCAGTGGCGCGCTCGGTAGCGCCGCCGCCAGCGAAGTTGACGAAGGCTGATTTCGTGTCGGGTCAGGAAGTGCGCTGGTGTCCGGGGTGCGGCGACTACTCAATCCTGAACAATGTGCAGAAGGTTATGCCGGAGCTTGGCATCCCGCGCGAGAAGATTGTTTTTGTTTCAGGGATAGGTTGCTCAAGTCGCTTCCCCTACTACATGAACACCTACGGCTTTCACTCCATACACGGTCGCGCGCCTGCAATCGCAACAGGCGTCAAGGCCGCGAACCCGGAGTTGAGCGTGTGGGTCATCACGGGCGACGGAGATGCCTTGTCAATCGGCGGCAACCATTTCATGCACGCCATACGGCGCAACCTAGACATCAACGTCATACTTTTTAACAACCGCATCTACGGATTGACAAAGGGACAGTACAGCCCGACTTCAGAGATGGGAAAGAAAACCAAATCAACGCCGATGGGCGTGATTGACTATCCGTTGAACCCGCTCTCTGTTGCTATCGCATCGGAAGCCACGTTCGTCGCGTCCTCGCTCGACGTTGATGTTAAGCATCTGGGTGCGACTGTCCAGGCTGCTGCCAAGCATAAGGGCGTCTCGTTCGTTGAGGTCTATCAGAACTGCAACATCTTCAACGACGGCGCATTTGAATATTTCGCTGAACGAAACGTGCGCTCCGACAACATGATTTACTTAGAGCACGGCAAGCCTATGATCTTCGGCAAGAACCACGACAAAGGCATTCGCATGAACGGCGCGCACCCGGAAGTCGTTCAGTTAGGGAGCGAGACGGGACTGAACGAAAACGACCTGCTTGTTCACGACATACATCTCAAAGACCCTTCGGTCGCCTTCATGCTCGCGCGCATGGAATATCCCGCATTCCCGCAGCCCGTCGGTATCTTCCGCGCCGTAGAACGCGATACCTACGAAGACATGATGACGGACCAGATAGAAACAGCCATCAACAAATTAGGTCCGGGAAGTCTTGAGAAGCTAATTAACAGCGGCGACATGTGGACGGTGGAATAAGTCTGGAGTCTGGAGTCTCGGAGTCTGGAGTCAAAAGACATAAATTGTTTTTGACCAGTTGACTCTGGACTCACGACTCCAGACTACAGACTTTTTTAGGAGCGAAGCGACATGATTTGTCCATCCTGCGGTCACGACAATCTTGAGGGCATGGATCGTTGCGAGAACTGCATGAAGCCTCTGCTCAATCTGGATGTGCCACGCGCAGAGGCGACCGGAGGACTCGTGCGCTCTGTAATGGAGGACGACCTGAGTCATCTTGAACAGGAAGGGTCTTTGACGGTGAGTCCAGAAGCGACGGCGCTACAGGTAGCCGGATGGATGAAAGATGCACAGACGGGCTGCGCGCTCGTACTCGACGCTGATGGAAAACTCGCAGGCATCTTCACGGAGCATGATGTTCTGTGCAAGATGACTGGCGCGAAGGCAGCTTCGGATGATGAGACTGTGAGCACACTGATGAGCAGGAATCCAGAGGCGCTGCTTGAGACGGATTCTGTTGCCGCCGCATTGAACAAGATGGCGACGCGACGCTATCGTCACATACCTGTCAAAAGAAGCGACGGCAGCTACTCTGTCACTTCCATCAAAAGCGTGCTGAAATACATCGCTCAGGAAGAGTGGTGAAGAGAAGGCAAAAGTAAAAAGGTAAAAGGCAAAAGGGAAGAAGAAGAGCAAGCCTTCCGTCTTTCACTTTTACCTTTTACCTTTTGCCTTTTGCCTTCCTTTTTGCCTTCTCTTAAACTCTCTTTCGCCGCCTGACTCGCCGAGTTTCGCGTTGGTCGGCGCGACTGCCGGAATTGAAGGCGTGTTAGAGCGAGGCGTTGCGGCATCACCGCCCACGTGCTGAGATGATTCGTCCGCGAACATCCTGGTGACTTTTCGCCTTCGCCCGCGCAAGGCCGGAGTATCTTTCATAGCCTCTCGGTTCTGGTCTGGATTCCCTGCAAAACCTGTCTGCTGGCCTCGCGGCTTTTTAGGCGTGCCCGCTTTGTGCTGATCTTTTTTTGTAACCATTAAAGTAACCCCCCCTTTGAAGGGATGAGGGATGAGGGATGAGGGATGAATGAATTGAAGAGAACAGAACTGCTTTCTGTTTTTACTTCATCCCTCATCCCTCATCCCTCCGCCCTGCTTTTCATCGCCCACTTCAAAGCGGGCGGCGTGACGAGCGTTGTAATGATGACCGTGATGACGATTGCGCCGAACGTTCCAACGCTTACGACGGGTTCGCTCACGCCTTGCGCGTTCGGCAAGAAAAGCGTCGTGCCTATGCCCGCCAGAATCAAACTTACTTCGCCGCGCGGAATCACTCCTATGCCGATTACTAAACGCCTGACCTTGCGCTCAATGACGGCGAGCGAGCAAAGCTGTTTCCCCAAGATTGTCGCAACCGTTAGCGCGGCAGCGAAGCCCAGCAATTTAAGCTGCGCGAATGCGCGCAAGTCAACCCGTAGGCCGACCATTACGAAGAAGATTGGAACGAAGATAGTGCTAAGGGGCACGATCAATCTTTGCAGGTCGCTCTCATCTTTCTCCGCGAAAGACTTGAAGTGAAGTTCGTCCAGCACGAGTCCGGCGGCAAACGCTCCGACAACGGGTGCAAGTCCAACCTTCGATGCCACCCATGCGAGCAAAAAACAGAATGAGATTGAGAGCGCAAGCAATACGCCGCGCGCCTTCAATCGTCCCGCGCCTCGAAAGATGTGCGGCGTCACATAATGTCCAACCAACAACGCGCCTAAGAGAAACGCTACGGCTTTTCCAGCGATGATAGCAATATCAATCATCGCAGGCGGCGCGCCAGTCCCGGCAGCTTTGATCGCGCCCGCAACGACTGAGAGCAGCAGCAATCCCAACACATCATCAATCACAGCCGCGCCCAGGATAATTCTTGCTTCGCGCGTCTGCAATCGCCCCAAATCTTTCAATACGCGCGCAGTGATACCTACGCTCGTTGCCGTCAGGGTTGCGCCTACGAAGATGTGAACCAGCCGCGCGGAATCGGGCATAAAATATGCAGCCACACCCCAGCCCAGAAAGAAGAGCACGACGACGCCCGACACAGCCACAAGAAGCGAAGACCATCCGACTTCCAACATCTCTTTCAAGTTCGATTCAAGCCCGACTTCAAAGAGCAGTATGATGACGCCTATCTGTGCAAGAGCAGAGATGACCGGGTCTGACTTCAAAGGCTCTGCCGCCGTGAATCCGAAAAGCACAAGATTGCCTAAAAGGATTCCTGCGACGAGTTCGCCAAGCACCGCCGGTTGACCTATTCTCTCGAACAGTTCGCCGCAGAGTTTGGCCGCGATTAAGATTACCGCGACGCCTACGAGCACAAGCGGGTCAAGACTGTTTGACGGGCTGCTGTCTGCTGTCGCAGTCCAAACGTTGCGCGCGGGCACAAGCAATGTTGCGCCGCATACAAAAGCTATTAAGAGAAGGCGTCTCTTCATCCGGGCTTCCATGTTTGACTGGCCTCGACATTCTAACTTTCTGTTTCTGTAATTGCACATGGACAAGTGAAATAAAGTTCTGGTGAGAAATCGCGCACGCGCTTGTTTTGTTTAGCTGTGTGGCATGTGTTACCTTTCTGAGCCGTTAATGGCCGGACCTTTTTTGAGAAACCGCCAAGTCGAAGAAGTGTCGAATAAAACCTTGAACATAAACTTGCGCCCGGTCGGACCGGAAGACGAAGCTTTCCTATACGAAGTTTACAGGAGCACGCGCGCAGAAGAGTTGGCCGCGTGGGGATGGGACGCTGCACAGCAAGAGTTTTTCCTGAAGATGCAATTGAGAGCGCGCGACCAATCCCACCTGATGTATTACACAGGAATTACCGACTCTATAATTCTTTTCGATAACACGCGCGCCGGTCGCATCATCACGAGCAGAACGGATGAAGAGATAAGGCTTGTGGACATATCGCTCCTGCCGGGTTACAGAGGCGCAGGAATTGGTACTTCTTTACTCAAAGACCTCTTCGCAGAGGCTGACCGAACCGAAAGAGTAGTCCGGCTTCAAGTTGAGAAGACTAACGCCGAAGCCCGCCGCCTGTACGAGCGCATGGGCTTTCAAGTTACAAGCGAGAATCAAACCCATTTTCAGATGGAGCGGAGAGCAGGGAGGAACGAAGGGATGAGGGCGGAGGGATGAGGGATGAAGTAAAGAAAAGAGAAAGTGCTTTCCTTCTTTCAATTCATTCATACCTCATCCCTCCGCCTTCATCCCTTTGTTCATTCTTGCCTTTCTTGGAGGTTATAAACGTTGACTGAGAAGATGACGAAGGAGATGTTTGCGGAAAACCTGAATACGAAGTTCAGATTGAACGCAGGCTCTTCCAATATGATTGAGATTGAGCTTGTGGAATTAAGTGAAGGAGTCTCGACGCCTAAGCAGGAACAGTTCGCGCTTCTGTTTCGCGGCCCTTCAGACTTTTTTCTTCCGCAGAGGATTTATCACATGGAGCATGACAAGCTCGGAGAGTTCGATCTGTTTCTAGTCCCGGTCGGCAGAGACGAGAACGGCTTTCAATACGAGGCAGTCTTCAATCGTTTTATTCAGTCAAGCTGAAGCTCCATTAAAGAGTCACACATTTAACATGCCTGTCACGCTGCGCTCCGTAACATCGGAAGACGAAGAGTTCCTGCTAAAGCTCTATTCAATCGTGCGCGCGGAAGAGTTGGCGCAAGTGCCATGGAGCGATCTTCAAAAGGAAGCGTTCTTGAGAATGCAGTTCGCGGCGCAGCAGCTTCATTACAGAGATCACAACCCCACGGCCACGCACGACATTATTCTTCTGGACGGTCTCGCAATCGGCAGGCTTTACGTTGCCAGGCGCGAGAGTGAGATTCGCATACTAGACGTCACAATCTTGCCCGAATACCGGAATAAGGGTCTGGGCACGCCGCTCATTAAATCTCTGATGGATGAAGCGGCGCGAGCAGGCAAGCCACTCAACATCTGGGTCGAGTTCTTCAACCCGTCGCACAAGCTATTTGATCGATTAGGATTCGTGAAAGTGGAAGATGATCGAGTCAATCACCTGATGGAGTGGAAGAGCGAGGATGAAGGCTGAAGGATAAACGAAAAGTCAGACGCTCTTTTATTTCCACCTTCATCCTTCATCTTTGCCCTTGCTCTTCGCCCTGCGCTCCTTGTACTTCTGTAGCGCCACGAGGTCGCGCACCTGCGCGTAGTTGATTTGGACGTTCTGGCAACCAGCGAAGAGACTAATCTCAAAATCCTTGCAGTTGAGAGTCTTCAACTGCGTGTCCAGTCCGACGTAGGCTTCCCATTCGTCTGCGGCTGGCAGCTTTCTTCCCTGTGAGAAGTCAGTTACGAACCCGTCAACGTGCTCCCAGACGGGGCTGTCGTAACCAACATATAGAGTAGAAACGCGACCGTCGAAAAGCGTGAAGACGATCTGAGTGATGCGGTCGAATTTCGTCTTCGTTGAATACTTCTGAGGTCTGATCAGGAAGCCGGAGACTCCGAAGCGTGTGGGCGGCCTTGATAGATCGCGCCGAACCTCTTCGTCGCGTTGGCTGCCGGGAAATAGCGCCAGGACTTGCTCCGGCGTCATGCCAAGCTTGAGGCCGTTGATCATAGGCGACTGAGCCAGAGTCATCGGGAAAACTTTTTTCTTCGGAGGCGGTGGCGGAACGTTTGTCTGTTCTGACAGAGCGGGCGCGAGCGTCTCTACTTGTCTGAATCTATAGACATCGCTCTCTTCCTTTTCACTAGGCTTCGCATCCTGACTGTTGCTGCTGTTACCCGGCTGCATTATCATCGCTCCGCCGCCGAGAATGAGTTGCTGGTTCTGCGCGGGTTGAACCTTGCCTCCTGTATCATTGCGCGGGGCATTGACGATGAGCGTTGGGTCTCCCCCCGCAAAATATTGTTGATGACGGTAAATGATTGCCTCGTAATAGTCCGGGCTTTTTATATTGTGCGCGCCGACTGGCACAACGAACATGTAGAATGTTCCGAGCGCGTCGTGTTTGATTAAATAGGTGTCCTGCGTAAAAGGCTTGCCCGGAGGAATCTGGAAGAGCAGCGAAAAGCATTCGTCACCCGGCGAGGCCGATAGGGAAGATAATTGGCTCAAAGATGTGGGATAGTTGCTGACATTAACGAGTTCTAATCCTCTAGTGTTTGATGGACTGAGATAGACGCGGAATCTTGTATTCAGGTAAGGCTCGAAGCTCGACTCATTGTAATAGCTGAGTTGTTGAAGGATGCTGGAGGATTGCGACTGATCGTCACCCGTCAGGCTCTGCGCAAATGCTGACTTCACGCGAAGCAGCGGCGCGCAAGCGGTCGCAATTATTCCTGCCTTCACAAACTTTCTTCTGGATAACTTCATACTTCTCCCGATCTAAATTCTTGTAAGCTTGTATTGCGAAGGGTTATCCGCACGTGGCGTGGAAGGCTTAAACTGACAAATACACAACCCTTACTTTTCACTTTAACAGCTAATTATTTCAGAGGCAAACAAATTTATCTTGTATTATGGACCACTATCGCTTACAATCCACGCGCCTCGTTAGTTGCAAGCAGCAATATCCTGATAGCCTATGTCTTTTCCTGCCGCTACGAAAAAATCAGCGGCGAAGATAGAGGCTTCACCTTCTGACAAAGGCACTCGCTCAAGGCGGTTCACTTTCAAGGGACGTTCTTTACCCAATAAATTTGTCTTAAGTCTTCCACTCAGCAATCAAGCTTAGAGGAGAAATCTATGGCTGAACCATTCTTGTCTGAAATCAGAATCATGAGCTTCAGTTTCGCTCCGAAGGGCTGGGCGCTTTGCAACGGCCAGTTACTTCCGATCAATCAGAACCAACCGCTCTTCGCCTTGCTCGGCACTACCTTCGGCGGCGACGGGCGTGTGAACTTCGCGCTGCCGAACTTACAGGGTCGCGTGCCGATTCACGTAGGTCAGGGCCACACACTGGGCGAAAGAGGCGGCGAGCAGTCGCACACGCTTTCGACTCAGGAGTTGGCGACACACTTGCACGCCTTGAACGCATCAAGCACACAGACAACGGTTAACGCGCCCACAGGTAATGTTTTGGGCAACAGTAACCCGAACAATCTCTATGGACCGGTGCAAAATCTGACGGCTCTTAGTCCAGAGACCGTTTCGTCTGTCGGCGGGGGTCAGGCGCATCAGAATATGCAACCCTTTCTAGCCCTGACCTTCTGCATAGCGCTTCAGGGAATCTTTCCGTCGGCAAACTAAAGGAGGAAATTTATGGCGCAACCATATGTAGGTGAGATTAGAATGTTCGGCGGCAGCTTCGCGCCCGCGGGCTGGGCGTTTTGTGACGGGGCGCTGCTGCCGATTTCGGAGAACGAGACGCTCTTTAATTTGATAGGCACGACATACGGCGGGGACGGTCAATCAACCTTCGGGCTGCCGGATTTGCGCGGGCGGCTGCCTCTACATCAGGGTAACGGATTCACTCTGGCCGAGACGGGAGGAGTGGAAGAAGTCACGCTAAATACCCAACAGATACCATCGCACACACACCCTATGACCGGCTCAACAGATATCGCCAATTCACCCAATCCTGCCAACAGTGTGTTAGCACGCTCAGGTCAGGTCAACATGTTTTTCAATGGCTCGACAGCCGCCCAGATGGACCCGCTGATGATTGGTCAGGCGGGCGGTACCCAGCCCCATACAAACTTTCAGCCGTACCTGTGCGTCACCTTCATCATCTCGCTTTTCGGCCTTTACCCGTCGCCAACCTAAAAAGGAGAACAAAGACATGGCAGATCCATTCGTAGCAGAAATCAGAATCTTTCCGTTCAACTTTGCACCCAAAGGCTGGGCATGGTGCGACGGGCAGTTGATGTCCATCTCGCAGAACACTGCGCTCTTCTCGCTTCTGGGGACATATTACGGCGGAGATGGCAAGACAACCTTCGCCTTGCCTAATTTACAAGGCGCTTCGCCCATGTTTTGGGGTCAGGGTCCCGGCCTATCGCTCCACGACCTGGGTGAGTCCGGGGGAAGCGATACGGTCACGCTGATTGTCTCCGAGATACCGATGCACAACCACACGGTCAACTGCGGCGGCAACTTTGCCATCGGCGATACAAATGTCCCTACGAGCAATATCATCGCCAAGTCGTCAAACGGTAATGCTTATATCCCGCAGCAGAATCTGGGGGCAATGGCTTTTCAAGGTCTGCCGCCCGCAGGCGGAGGGTTGCCGCACAACAACATGCAGCCGTATTTGACCCTCTACTTCAATATTGCTCTGCAAGGCGTCTATCCGCCGCGAACGTAGAAGAACAGTAGGCAGAAGGCACAAGGCAGTAGGCAGCCAAAGCGAATGCACTTCGCCTTGACTGCCTACTGCTTTCTGCCCTCTGTATCTTTTACTTGCTTTCTGTCGCTGTTGTTTGTGGTGATGTTTGTTGTTGCTTTGCTTTGCGTCGCGGGGCGCGTTCGACGTGGCTTGCGCTCAACCACGCGGCCAGTTTGCCCGGATTATCTTCAAACAGGTTACGCATAATCGGATCAAGCTGGCGTACAATCTTCATCCCCTGCTCGATTAAATCATCAATCGTTGCCGTTGCGTTGACGTGCGTCTCACGCCCTTGCGTTCTCTGTCTCAATGCTTCTTCAAATGCTTCTATGTCCTCGTTCAAATCATCCAGAAAAGTTGGCTGCAGACCGCGCTTGATAAACTCTGCTTTCAGTGGCAGCGCATCCGCAGCGTACATGCGCGCCGCCGTCAACAGTTCCTGATCTTTGAGATGGCGGACGGAGGGAAACTTCTTCTCAAGTCCGGGCATGGTCACAGACATTGAGCGAGACGTGCGTCTCATGGCGTCCAGACCACGCTCAAGTTCAACGCGTGCGCCCTCTTTACTGCGCGTGCCCATTCGCACGTTGGTTAAGCCGGAGGCTTGCGCGTTTGTGTGTGTCTCTAATCCTGAGATGATTGAAGAGAGTGAATTGAAAAGGTCTGCGATGAAGGTGTTCGCGGCGTAGCTGGCTGCTTCATCCTTGCCGAGTTGATCTACGCGAAGGAACATCTCGCCACAACGAGTGTTATCGTCTGTCATAGGATTATTCTCCTCTTTGTGAAGTCCTCTGTGAAAGGACCGGGTTAAATGGGAGGTCAAAGGATGCAGGCTTGGGAGCACCCTTGACCGTGAATTTGCGCCCCGTGGTTCGATACCGTTACGTGGCGTAGATTATATTCCTTCCGGCTCGATTTGCAACGGATATTTTAACAATAGACAAACGAAGTATTGTGAAGGAGATTACAGTTCAAACGGCCTGGAAGTGTATTGAACCCTGACAGATGAAGACTTCCGCAATGGAAATGTGAACTTTGCAGGTGGAAAAATCAATTCTGACAGTGGAAATATCGTCTCCAACACTGGAAATGTAGGTTCTGACGCTGGAGAAATCATCTCTGACAGTGGAAATGGAGACTCTGACGTTGGAAAAGTCATCTCTGAGAGTGGAAATGTCTGCTCCGACGCCGGAAATGTAAGCTCTGACAGTGGAAATATGGAATCTGACGTTGGAAATGGAAGTTCTGATAACGGAAATATCAGTTCTGATGTGAGGGAATGAAATTCTGACCATCCGAATGGCGGCGCGACAAACCGTTGAAACGGTTGGAAGAATTTTAGAGGCTCGTATGTCACCCGGCTAAAGCCGTGTATGAATGAGATGGAAAAGCCGCGCTTTTAATTGCGCCTACCCGTTTCGTCTCCCTTTTCTTCTAAATTCTGACCACTGAGTTCTGGATTCTGCCGTTCATTTATGTTACCTTTATCACTCCTTCGGGAGACTTCCGAGCGGGCGCTCTTTCTTCCCATCACTCCTTTGATAAAGAATTGAGAGTAAGAATGAGCTTTTCGGTCAAATAATTCGCAGCAAAATAAGTTTGCCTTGCCCCTGCTTTTGCAAGGCGTCTGGCAACGCACAAAGGGTCGTTGCATTAAAAGCTCATTCGGTCTGTTTTACTGGATGCCGCACTAAAAACTTTTAGAAATCAAGCCTGTTTCCCCGATAGCATCACACGTGGGCTTGCACTACGCGCGACCAAGATTTCGCAAGGAGAGTTATGAATCATTTTTCCCCTTCCCCCTCGCACGGACTCTTTCGGGTCCTAACCGTTAGCCTTCTCTCTTTCGCGCTCTTGACCTCGCCTTTGGCGTCGGCTGCTGCCGCAGTATCGTCTAGTGCTATACCTGCTCCTGCAAAAACAGAGACGAAGAATCAGACCAGGCCCGCAGCGGATGAATCAGTAGAGCATCGCTTATTCGTGAATGCTCCTGCTTCTGCTTCCGCTTCTGAGGCGCTGCCAGAGCCTGTGCCAGCCCCTCTCAATTCATTAGCATCAGTAGTACCACTTCTTCCGGTAGGAGCGGTGACGGCAACGATGGCCGCTGCGCTCACAGCGACTGCTAATAATGTGGATGGCAAAGCCGATCCGGGCGACACCATCAACTACACGGTTCAACTGGGGAACACAACCGGAACGGATGCGACAGGACTTACTTTCAGCGACACGATTGATTCACACACAACTTTAATCAATGGCTCGCTCAACTCTACACCCGTAGCCTTTGATAAGTCTGTCACAACAAACGAGGACACAGCCGTCAGCATCACCATCTCAGGACAAGACCCGGATGGAAGCAATCTGACGTTTCGCAAAGCTGACCACAGCGCGTTCGGCGCTAGCACTGCGACGACACACGGCACGCTCGGAACTTTCAGCGCGCCCGATTGCACGACCGTGCCCGGCATCTGCACGACCACAGCGCAGTACACGCCGAGCGCAGACTACAACGGTCCTGACAGTTTTACTTTCGAGACCTTTGACGGAACGGCTAAGTCAAACGAGGTCGGCACAGTCTCAATCACTGTGAACGCAGTCAACGACCCGCCGACCTTCACGCAATCGGGTGGCAACCAGACAGTAAGCGAGGACGCGGGCACTCAAAGTGTCTCAGGCTTCATCACCGCTATCAGCCCCGGGCCAGCAAACGAGTCCAGCCAAACAGTCTCATTCATCATCGTCGGCAACAGCAACAGTTCTCTTTTCTCAACTCAGCCTGCGATTGATTCCACAGGCAAGCTGACCTACACCTCCGGGACGGATAAGAACGGCACGGCCACCATCACCTATCACGCTCAGGACAACGGCGGCACGGCCAACGGAGGCAGCGACACCTCCTCGCCCGACAAGACATTCACCATCACGGTCAACGCCGTGAATGATGCGCCCACGGCGGCGGACACAGCATTCACCGCGCAGGCCAACATGAAGATCACAGGCATGTCTGTGCCGCTAGCGAGTGCCACTGACCCTGACAAGACCAACGGCGATTTGGCCTACACTTCATTTGACGACGGCTACACGCCGACGTTCACCGTCAACAATATTACAGTCGGCGGAAGCTCGCCTTGCACGGGCGCTACGATCTCAAACATCAATACCTCTACGGGAACTTTCGACTTCGACCCTGCTCCTGGCTTCACAGGGCAATGCACGCTGAACTACACGGTCAACGATAGCGGCAACCCTGCGCCTGCCAAGACGAGCGCGGCGG
>QHXM01000121.1 GCA_003222945.1 Acidobacteriota bacterium | reverse complement strand
ATGCACTCGGCCAAGTGCTTCTCGACGGACATTGCGGTCAGCCCGCGCTGCTGGCAAATCTCTTCTATGGACAATCCCTCGCTGTAAAGATTGTAAGTTTCATCAACCGTGCTGACAGGTTTTGCTTTCGGAGTCCTAGTTGTTGGCTGTGGGTTGTAAACGGCAGTTGCGAGGGCGCTCAGTGATGTCTCCTGCAAAGCCAATTCGATTTCGGCGTGCTCGCGCATCACTTCGCCGCCAAGCTGAGTTATAGAAACAGTAGGATAAGAGCCGCCAGTAACTTTCAAACAACCTGCGGCGACGAGCGCGTCTATGTAAATCATCAACTCTTCCTGCGTCATGTCGTCGAGGATGCCGTAGGTTGAAAGCTCGTCGAGTCCTGCCTGAAGAACCGGGCGAGCGCGTGAGCCTCTGAGCGTTGAAGCGAGCATTCCTTTTCCGAATCGCCCGTTCATGCGTGCGGCGCAGGCAAGGATTTTTCGGACCAGCAGTTTCTCTTCATCGGTCAGAGCGCGAGCCTGCGTGATGTTTATCTCGCGCGCTTCTGTTGTGATGGCTGCGGCTTCTGCCTCCTGCATGGCCCGCTTTATGCGCGAACGTTCTTCAAGCTCCTCTTCAAGATCGAGCGCAACGGGCACGTGCTCTCTAATGAAATTATCGAGGGCAGTTGGATCATCAAGCGGAGGGCTGGTGTTTGAACTGCGAGCTGTCGCTTCACGTGTAAGCTTGGCGCAGTTGCCGCACGTGCCGCAGTTGGCCGAGTGGTGGGGGTCGCCGAAGTAATCGAGAATGAATGCGCGGTAACAGCTTTCCGTGTAACAGAAGCTGATAATTTCGCGCAGCTTGCGTTGTTCAAGCGCGGCGCGGCGCGCAACCTCGTGCGGGCGTATGCGAAGGCTGCTTGCGGGTCGTTCATCTAACATCAGAACGCCGCGCGTGCGACGAGCAGGACTGTAAGCGACGACGCCGGATGCGTTGAGTTGCGAGAGAGCGCGACGGACAGCCGCAACGTCGAGACCAATGTTTTCTGAAAACTCAGTTACATCTAATTCAATGTCCGCGCGCTCATTCAAATCGTAGCCGCCGAGCAGGCCGAAGAGAACTTGACGAGTTTTGGTGTCTCGTTCGCCTACGCTTGCGCGTGCCTCATGCGGTTTCATCTGCAAGCGAAGCGCGGCGCGGTTTTCGCCAGACGAGCCACGCTCTATGTGTCCGGCCTTCTCTAAAATTATTAGCGCGGATTGCACGGCCATCTCGTTTCGGATTCCTGCACGCGCGGCAATCTCGCTTACAGAAAGCTCTATGCGCTTTTGGTTCGTAGCAACGAGAGCTTGATAGACGCGCGCGACTGTTTCGGGCGGTGGATACGAGCCTTCTATAAAATAGTCCTGCGTGCGTTTGTCTGCATAGTTGAAGAGAAGAACGCAGGTCGAGGGCAACTGGTCGCGCCCCGCCCTGCCTATCTCCTGATAGTAAGCTTCAATCGAGCCGGGCATCTGGTAGTGTGCGACAAAGCGTATGTCGGGTTTATCAATGCCCATGCCGAAGGCGTTTGTGGCTACGATCATCTGCGAGCGTCCAGACATGAAATCGTCCTGCGCTTTTGTGCGCGATGCTTCATCCATGCCTGCGTGATAGCCTGTGACGTTTAGTCCGGCGCTGCGAAGTCTGCTCGTAACCTGCTCGACTGCCTTTCGCGTTGACGTGTAGATGATGCCTGAGCCTGAGAGCAGGGATGCGAGCGACTTGATGTGCGCAATCTTCTCGCGCTCCTTCTGCGTGTGAACGATGTTGATAGAAAGGTTCGGGCGATCAAAGCCGCTGACGAAGGCGCGAGGCTCGTGCAAATTTAATTGTTCAATGATGTCGGAGCGAACGTAAGGCGTGGCCGTAGCTGTAAGCGCGGTTATCTGCGGGCGTCCTATCTCTTCGATTGCGCTCTTGAGTCTAAGATAATCGGGTCGAAAATCGTGTCCCCATTGCGAGATGCAGTGCGCCTCGTCAATGGCAAAGAGCGAGATGCGGGCGGTGCGCAGAGTTTCGACGAAGTGTGCGGAGCGAAAACGTTCGGGCGCAACATAGACGAGTTTATAGAGTCCGCGTCTCACATTGCTTAATCGCGCCTTCTGTTCTTCAAAGGAGATCGAGCTATTAATGAAGGTCGCCGGAAGATTGCGGGCCGCGAGCGCATCAACCTGATCTTTCATCAAGGCTATGAGCGGCGAGACAACAATCGTCGCGCCCTCTTTCATCAGCGCGGGCAGTTGATAGCAGAGCGATTTTCCGCCGCCCGTCGGCATCACGACCACAGTATCGTGACCGTCAAGGATAGCGTCAATAACTTCGCGCTGGCCTTCGCGGAAATCCTCGAACCCGAAATGTTTATGAAGCGCTCCAAGCGCCTCTTCGATATTCGCCATAGAAAAATGATGAGTACGCAGGCGATAAGTGAAGGTTTGATTTTAACTCCGTCACTCGCTGCTTGTCACTTGCCACTCGTTTTCCTTAATCTCTGATTCGAGATGGAAAAGCACGAATGGAAGGCGCGCACGAAACGCGATCTGATGATAGAGGTCTGGGAGCATCTTGATTGCGAGAGTGTGGGCGCGACGGAATTAGAGACAATCGAAACGGTTGTGCGCGAACGCTTCGGCGAGGGCGCAGTTGAAGCTCCGGCTGCGGTCGCGCGTCTTCTGGCGGACGAGGGCGCGGAATTGCGGCACGCCGAGGTGTTGGATTTGGACACACGCTATCGTGAGACCGATCCTTACGAAGCAATGTTTAAGAACATTCTGAAGTTTTCAACCTTCGCGCAGGCCGTCGCCTCCATCAGAAACCTTGAAAATCTGCGAAAGCAGTTTGCAAGGAAAAAGGATGATGAAGGATTGCGGCGCGTGCAGGAGATTGCGCTCAAGGGAAAGAAGCGCGCACAGATGATCGCTCGCAACCGAAACGTTGATGAAAGGAAGCGCGCAGAGAAGGCTGAGATTGCAGAATGGTTCACGGTCTGGCTTAAGCAGCCGGAGATTTTTAATGACTGGCTGGAGCTTCGCCAACGCTCGAAAGATTTCCGCGAGCGTTTCAAGGAAGTATAAAAAGCGAAAGGTGGAAATCTACTCCGAATAGATTCCCACCCTTCATCCCTTAGCTCTGCTAATCTCTCGCCGCAGGTCGTATTGCTTCTAAAGGAAGCCCGCGACTTCGGATTAGTTCTATACCAACGCCACTGTGCGTAATGTTAGAGAGTTTGAGAAGTGCTGTCAGTACGCAACCGAACTGACAGCCCCGATTGTAAGCTCTTATAGTTCGAGGATAAAATAATTGCTCAAAGGCTACACAATGCACTGTCCGAACTCTATTTCGTGGCGAGTCGTGTGGCTGATCGCAGAGGCTCAAAGGCAAAGTTGATTTGAGTCTGCATTGTTCTTTAACTGAAAAATTTTTACGGGGGAAAACTCGATGCGAAGAATCTTAGCTCTTCTGGTGTTAGCAGCAGCGGCTCTCTTCTTTACAGCTTGCGGCGGCGGCGACAACACCAACACCACAACCACCAACACGACGACCGGTACTACCACTAGCAACAGCACTACGGGAACGACTGGAACAACAAGCACGACGACAAGTAATACCGGCTCGACCACTATGGGCAACGAAAATTCTACCGGCACGACCGGAAACATGGGAACGACCACTTCAAACACAGGCACTCGTGGCAACATGAACACAGGCACGACGCGCAACAGCAACACGGGCAGCACGACAAACGCGCGCGCCACAAACAGCAGCACCACTGTCACAGTCAATCGCGGCGGCGTCTCTGTAAACACGAGCACTACGCGCAACAGGCCATAAGTCTTCCCATTCTTCAAAATAGTTTAAGACAGGCGCGCTCCTGAGTATTTCGAGCGCGCCTCTTTTTTCGCCGATTCAAGCACCTAAACGGAATGGTAATTGCTCCCTTCCTTTGCGGAGCAAAGGGGCGACCCGACTTCTGTGAAAACAGCCGTTTTGCTTAAGAAATTCTGCAAACATCTGGAGGAGGTTCAAAGATGGTTTTCAAATTCAGTACACTCAAGAAGACTTTGTGTACACTCGCAATAGGCTCTGCGCTTCTGTTAGGAGCGACAAGCGTTGCGCAGGCGCAACGTCATCGTCATGGTCCACCGCCCTGGGCGCCTGCTTACGGTTATCGTAACAATCGTCCATACGGTCAGCTTGTGAGTGAAAGAGTTCATCGCAGGAATCAGCTTAGACGCCAGCTTAGGGAGAACGAGCGACTAGATAGGCGCGACCTGAATAATCGCCTACGCTATGAGCGTCGCGTCAACGGCAATAACCCTGACTTTCGTGACGAGCGCAGGCAGGAGCGCGAAAGTTTGCGCGTGCAGCAGCGTGAAGATAGGGGCGCATTTAGAGATAACTGGAAGGTCCAGGGGCGAGGCAACGGTCGAGGGCGACACTAACCCGTTCTTAAGACTTGAACTTCTCTCCCAATAATTCTATCGCAGAACAATAGAGGCGCGTGAATATTCACGCGCCTCTCTTTTTGTTTTGTCAGTACCACCTGCGGTAGCGGGTGGGCGAATAAGGTAAAAGGAAAAAGGTAAAAGGCAAAAGGGAAGAAGTGAGAGCGAGTCTTTCGCCTTTCACTTTTACCTTTTGCCTTTGCGAAGCAGACACGCCCGCTTGCAGCAGGTGGTACTGACTCGTTGATGCAATTCATTTTCTCAATCGTCTAACATAATTAACAAGCGAATCAATCTCCGTCTCGGAAAGTTTCTTCCCGAAGCCCGGCATCTTGCCGCGCCCGTTTGAGATTGAGTTGAAGACACGCTCGTCGCTCACATTATCCTGCCACTGCGCATCAGTAATATCGCGCGTGTGTTTGAGCTTTCCTTTAATCGTCTTTGCACGGCCATCGCTGCCATGACACGTAGCGCAATAACTTCTATAAAGAGCCGCAGCAGACCTATCCGACGACGCCGAGCTTGGGCCACCACTCACCAAACTAATGGGTCGCGCAGCATCAATCAAAATAACCGAGAAGAGAACAACCGCGACCAGAACCGCCAACTGTTTTAGAAATCTTTTCATCAATCCTCCAAAGAAAGTGATGAGTACTGAGTGCTGAGATAAAAACCTTCTTCACTCAGCACTCAGTACTCATCACTTATCGCTTCTTTACTAGCTTCCTTCGTTTAGCCATTCCTGCCACGCATTAAAGTTGAATGGCCTGTTCAGGAAATGTTCTACGAGTTGCGCGGCTGGTTGTGAACCGCCGGGCACGAGTACTGTGTTGCGATAGCGCTTAGCCACGCCGGGCGCTAGCAGGTTCGATTTGTCGAACTGGCTGAACATATCTTTGGCTATGACGAGCGACCACATGTAAGTGTAATAAACGGCAGAGTAGCCCTCCAAATGGCCGAACGCATTCTGCCAGTGTATGCCAGAAACGAATGGCGTAGGCTGGTACTCTTCTGTCAGCTTCTCAATCATCGCATCCGTGTTCACTTCGGACGGCGCGCGGTCGTAAATCGAGAGCGACAGCTTCGCATAGACCATCTGTCGTCGAACCTGAAGACCTTTGCCGAACTCGTCAGCGCGCTTCATCTGCTTCACAAGCGCAGTTGGAATCGGCTCATTCGTCTTGTAGTGCTTTGCAAACGTCTGAAGCACTGTGGGGTCCCACGTCCACTCTTCCAGCATCTGCGAAGGGGCTTCAACGAAATCCTGCTCTGTGCTGATTCCGCCAATGCCTATCCATTGATGATGCCCTGAAAAGAGATGATGAAGCAGATGACCGAACTCATGAAAGAAAGTCACAACGTCGTCGTGCTCCATCAAGCCTGGATCATTAGCTTCGCCGCCCGGAAAATTGCAGACGAGCACGGCTTCAGGAATCTGTTTGCCCTCAACACCTGTGCGAACCGCAAACTCGGCAGCGTGGTTGTACTTTCCTTTTCGCGGGTGCATGTCGAGATAGAAGCGACCCACTAGCTTACCGTCTTCAAACATCTCATAGGCTTCGACAGATGAATCCCACACGGGCGCGTCCTTCATTTGACGAAATGTAACGCCAAACATTCTGCTAGTGACATCCAGGACACCTTGCTTGACTCTGTCATAAGGAAAATAGGGGCGGACCGATTGAGAATCGAAATCGTAGTTCGCTTTACGCACAAGCTCCGAGTAGTAGCCTGTCTCCCATGCGTTGACGACCTTAGCATCGGGCACGTCCTGTTGCTTGCGCTTTAGAAGAACCTGATAGTCGCTCGCAGCCTTCGCGCCCGAAGCCTGAACGACGCGGTCTATGAAGTCTGATGCGTTCTTGCCTGATTTAACCATCTTGTCTGCGGTGATGTAATCGGCCCAGTTTGAAAAGCCCAGAAGACGCGCCAATTCGTAACGCTTCGCAATCATGCGATCGAGCACGGCCATGTTCTGCGGGTAAGCGCGGTTGTTGTATTCGATGTACATGCGCTTACGCAAGCTTTCATTCCTGGCATAAGAGAAGATGGGCAGGGAATCCGGGTAATCAATCGTCAGGGTAATCTTCCCGTCCGGTCCGGGTTTATGCCGCGCTATGTAATCTGCTGGCATTCCTTCTAATTCTGAAGAATCGTTGACGATGACAGTGCGCTTGTCGTCGCGTATGTTGCGCGAGAACTCCTGGCCTACAAGCACAAGCTCGTCGCGCAGAGCCTTTATCTTCTTGCGCGTCTCTTCCGTCTTATCAACGCCCGCGAGACGAAAATCTCTCAGGGTCTTCTCGACGTAGTAGCGCGTCTCCGCGTCCGCTTCCTTCAAATCCAGCGAATAGAGCGCGTCATAGACCCCTCGATTCAAAGAGAGATCGGTTGCAAAGGCCGCAATCTTCTGCGAAGCCTTCTCCGCAGCATTGCGCACAGCTTCGTCCGGGTGGACTTCCTGAATTAACCCCGCCTGCTGTCCCGCCGCATCTAGATAGGTCAATATTTCGTCATAAGGTTCGAGCGTATTCTCAAAGGTACGCTTGCCCTTGACCGCTAGCAGCCGATTCAATGCCTCCTGCGCCTTAGCCAGCCGCTCATCCTGAATACGCGTGAACTGAGCAGCATCAGGCTTGCCCGTCCAGAACGGCTCATCATTAGAATTCATGGCCGCGCTACCCGTCATCGCAGATAGAACTGTCATTGATAGAATAAGAAAAAAGAATAAGATTCTACGCATTTACCTGTCCCTTTTGAATTGATTAAAAGTCGAAGGAGAGTCTTACACGTTCGACGCCAGCGATTGTTCGATGATAGTAAATCAGGTTCGGTTGGACGTGCCGATTGCGGATTTGGAAGAACATTAAGCAGAAGGCAGTAGGCAGTAAAAGCCGTTCTGTATTTGCTGCCTACTGCTTACTGCCTTCTGCTTTTCAATCCGCAATCCGAAATTCCGTTACTGCCAGCCGCTCCAGTTGCCTCCGGGTGAGGTCTGATAGTTGGTGATTAAGATGTTGTCGGTGGTAATAGCCCAGAGTTGCACGCGTCCGTCGTTTTGCAGGCAGGCCGCTATGTGCACGACTGTTGGAGCGCCCTCCCAATCGTTGCCAGACCATTGGCTCCAATTGCCGCCCGGACTGACCTGATAGATGCTGACCAGATGATAGTCCTCTGTGATGCCCCACAGTTGCGCGCCGCGCGACCCGCCCTGCTGCGACGCCGCTATGGTTTGAAGCTTCGGCGCATTCGCCCAGTTCGGCCCTGACCAGGCTGATGTCCAGTTGCCGCCCGGCGAAGTCTGCCACACAGTCCAGAGTTGCCTCCATGCATCAATCGCCCACAACTGTACACGACCGTCATTCTGGTTTGCCGCCGCAAGATCAATGCACTGTAGCTGCGGATTCCAGGGAGACCACGAACTCCAGCCGTTCCCGGCCGATGTCTGATAGGTTGTGTATAGGTTACTGTCCTGGCCTATTCCCCAGAGTTGCGCGCCGCGCGTGCCGCCCTGAGAGCAGGCTGCGATTCCCTGCAATAGCGGCGCTTTGTTCCAATTTGGTCCGACCCAACTAGTCCAATTACCGCCCGGCGCGGTCTGCCAGCAGGTCCAGAGTTGTTGCTTCTGGTCCAGCGCCCAGAGTTCTACGCGCCCGTCATTCGCGCCCTGTTGACTCGCAGCGATGTCAATCACGGGCTTGGACTGATTCCAGGGCGTGCCCATCCACCCGCTCCAATTGCCGCCGGGCGACACCTGATAAATCGAGTTAAGTTGATTATTGATCTGAATGCCCCAGAGTTGAGCGCCGCGTGACCCGCCCTGCTGCGAGGCCGCTAGAACGGTAAGAATAGGCGCGTTCTCCCACGGCTTATAGTTCGACATAAACGTAGTCTCCTTTACACATCCGGCGAAAAGTTTAATTGCTTTCGAGTTGAGCTAGAGTTCTACTAACACTAGACCTGCTTGATCTTCAGTCACAGAGGAGTCGCAGGAAACAGAGTGGACTGAATCGAAGCTTTAACCTGAGTTGAAGTGCGACTCTGGCGGATAGTAGCCCTATAAGCTTTGAACGTCAATAAACTTTAGATAACAAAGAGCGGCGCTGTCGGTTGATAACGCCGCCGAGTAAGGATGGTTCATCGTAATTGGAAAATTACTTGCTACGCCGGGTCATGCCTATTAAAGAAAGAGAGGAAGCAGACGCCACTTGTTTTACCTGCCAACTGCGTCTGCTTGCTCTCTTTCTTTTTGCGCCTTTCGCGTATTTCGCGGTCTCATCAGACAGCGACCGTTTCTCGCACCATCTCTGCGCCTTCGAGTCTCTTTCGCGCAAGCAGCGCGTCCAGAGATAATCGCCCAGGCCCTGCGATGAGCAGAAAGATTGTAGTCATCAACTGTGCATATTCGGAACGTATCTCATGCAGCACTGCCCAGAATCCAATCTGCGGCGGAGAGGGTGGCAGAGGCAAAGGCGATGTTCCCAAGTAGAGCGGGATTTTCGTTGATAGCATGGCGACGATCATCTCTATGATGAAAGGGATGCTAATGAGCCGCGTTAGAAAGCCTGTGATTAAGAGAATCCCGCCGACGATTTCAAGCACGCCGTCAAAGTTGGCGGTCGCTTGCGGAAAGGGAAAACCGAGCTTGGTAAAACGCCCCACGCCTTGGTTCGCATAGACGAATTTTAGAATGCCCTCCCACAGAAACACGCTTCCGGCCATGAGCCTGAGCAGTATGGTTGCAGACGGCGCATCAAGAGGCGGATTGACTAGCCACTGCCACAGACGATTATTCAACATGATATTGACCTCTCTTTCGGATTTTTTATTTAGACGCAATCAAAGTTCATTCTGTCTGCTTCGGATTTCATGCGCCTTCAATCTTACAGACTGTTGCATACAGAAAAATATTCCCGCACAGTGTTTAATTTCGCTTTCGGGAATAAAATCGCCTGAGAGTCGGTCTTACGTTTAATGAGGCACTGAAGGCTGGAGAATAAAGGGTTGCCGGAAGAGAACAAACTAGCGCGCTTTGAAGATGTAGTCTTGCGCCATCTGGATGCAGCATACAATCTTGCGCGCTGGCTTGTCAGAAACGACGCGGATGCTGAAGACGTTGTGCAGGAGGCGAGCCTTCGCGCTTTCAAATTCTTCGGCGGCTATCACGGCGGAGATAGCCGCGCGTGGCTGCTGACGATTGTACGAAACACATGCTACACGTGGCTCGGACAGAATCGCGCGCATGAACTCACAACCCCTTTTGATGAAGAGTTGCATGGCAGAGAAGAGACAAACCCGGAGACTCGATTGATTGAAAATGCAGATAGCCAGATGCTCAAACAGGCTCTGGAAAGTTTGCCCGTAGAGTTTCGTGAGATAGTTATCCTGCGCGAGTTGGAAGGACTCTCTTACAAAGAGATTGCTGGCGTTGCCGATATACCCGTAGGAACTGTCATGTCGCGTCTGGCGCGTGCGCGCAAGCGTCTGGAGCTTTATCTAAGGGAGCGCGTGGAAGGAGGCGTGCGATGAGTTGCGTGGAGACGCAGAATCTGATTCAAGGCTACAGTGACGGTGAATTGGATTTAATAAACAACCTGCGTATGGAGGAGCATCTGAAAGATTGTCCGTCGTGCGAGCGCGATTATGAGAACCTGCGCACACTACGGTCTTCGATCAACCGCAGCGATCTCTATTTCAATGCTCCGGCAGACTTGCGAAGGCGCGTCCACGCGCGCGTGCATAAGTCTGTTAAGGATGAACCCAAGCGCTCTGTGTTGCGTTGGCGTTGGCTGGCTGCCGCAGCTTCTTTTGCCTTGATAGCAATTATCATCTTTGTTCTGGTTCTAATTCAGTCCGGCTCTTCGCGGGATGATCTATTGGCGCAGGAGATTGTCTCTAGTCACGTGCGCTCTCTGATGGCAAGCCATCTGACGGATGTTCAATCAACGGACCAGCACACTGTAAAGCCCTGGTTTGACGGCAAGCTTGACTACTCGCCGCAGGCTACGGATTTAACTGCGCACGGATTTCCTTTAGTCGGCGGGCGACTTGATTACATAGGAAACCGCCCTGTGGCCGCGCTCATCTACCAGCGTCGGCAACACATCATAAACCTCTTCATCTGGCCTTCGACAGACGACCACGAAGGTAGAAACAGAATGAGTATGCGTCAGGGCTACAACTTGATTCACTGGAATAGAGCGGGCATGACCTACTGGGCAGTCTCAGACCTCAACATTAACGAGCTACAGGAATTCGCCCAAGCGCTGCAAAACCCTTAACGGGAGCGCTTTCGCCGGGAGCGCAGGCATCCTTGCGTGCAAGCGTGCGATTAGCACGCTAAAGTTGTTCGCGCTAGAGAGCGCTCATTGCAGGCAGGGATGCCTGCGCTCCCGGCTATAGCACCTTATTTCTCTGTCGAAGCTGTAGTGGCAGCGACTTGTTTAGCCTTCTGCTTCTGCGGCGCACGCTCCAATCGTCGTGCGCTCTCCCATGCTGCAAGCAAGCCCGCGTCCGTGACCTTGTTGCGAAGAGCAGTGTCGCATCGCTCAAGCTCCTGCTCTGCGCGCGTGAGCGCGTCGTCAATTGATGCGCGTGCGCCTTTTCGCGTCGTAGCGCCTTCGTTCTGCTGATTCACGGCCTGCTCGAAATCCGTGATGGCTGCGTTGTGTGTGTCCAGAAAATCAGCGGGCATGTCGTACTCTGTGAATTTGGTTTTGTCCGCTAATGCATTCGTGGAGAATGAGCGAGCTATGGCTAGAAGCTCCTGATCGTTTACATTCGAGCGCGGTGATCTGTATTTGCCTTTGAACGAGGGGTCGTCCAGAGCTATTACATCTGAGGTGCGGTCTATTGCTGCCACGCTCTTGAAAAGGCGCTCGCGCGCATCGCGCTTTGAGAGCGTGCCCTGCTTTGACGTGCGCGCCCCGGTCTCGCGCGAAGCGTCCAGATTCTCCACCTCTAGGTTTGCTGCTCTGAGTTTAGCGACGGCCTGCGCTCCCTTGCTGCCCGCAGTGAAAATATCCGGGTTTGCGTCAAAATAGTCGCCCGAACGAGCTACACGCTCATAACGTCGTCTCTGTTTGTCGTCCATATTTTTCTCCTTGCGATGAGGGAAGGGATAATCCTTCCGGCGTGTTAGTGGGTAAGCGCGCGTCTAAAAGCTAAGGGACACGCGCCGCTGCTTGTTTGCGAGGGAGCGCGGATTATATCGCTTTACGCGCGGAAGGCAAGAAAAATCTTTTGCATCTATGGACAAAAGAGCGAATGTGTTCGATTAACGGACGGACACACAAGATTAAATAACGCCCAGACCAGATTTCATGGCGAAGCGTTTGGCCGGATTGACGGAGCGGTTTGATTGTGTGACGAAGCATTTAGCACGTTTGACGAAGCGTTTAGAACGTCTGACGACACGTTTAGCACACTTGACGAAGCGTTTCGCACACCTGACGAGACGTTTGGAACACGTGACGAGGCCTTTGGAACATGTGACGAAGCGTTTAGAACATCCGCCAAAGCGATTAGCACGCTTGACGAAGCCTTTGGAACGTCTGACGAAGCGTTTGGAACATGAAACGAGCGGATTGGAACTCTTGACGTGACGAGCGGGATGGTCAGTACCGCCTGCGGTAGCGGGCGGGTGGTATGCTACGGAAGACCCGCCCGCTACCGCAGGCGGTACTGACAAGAGCGCTTTGCTGACAGCTACATTCAATCAGCTATAGATAAAACCATCACGCATTCTCTTCGCCTACAATCTCTTTGAAGCGCGGGTCATCACGAATCCACTCAAGGTCAGGGTCGCGCCTTACCCATTTAGGATTAAATGAATCCGCCTGTGCCGCGCGCCGCAGATTTTCGATTGCTGCTTCCGTGTTTTCACAAATGGATTCCAAACACGCAAGGTTATACCAATCATCGGATTTAATTATCTCGCGTGCTTGAGCGGCGTATTGTCTAGCCTCCGCCCTCTGTCCGAATTTTTTGTGTAAAGACATTAAATTAAGAGGTAAGTGTTGGTTCTTGGAATCGAGTTGTAATGCGCGCTCCGCTAGGATCATTGCTTCCGGCGCGCGATTTTGCTCGCGCAGAAAAGAGATGAAATTGTTATAGGCAGCAGGATAGTTGGGATTTAACTCGATTGCTTTACGGTAAGCTGCTTCTGCTTCATCCATATGTTCTGTATCATCAAGCAAAGTGCCGAGATTGTTATAGGCAGTAGGATCGTTGGGATTTAACTCAATTGCTTTACGCCAAGCTACTTCTGCTTCAGTCCTGCGTCCAGTGGCTTTGAGCAGCGCGCCAAGATTAACGTAAATATTAGCATCTTTTGGACTCAATTCGATTGTCTTACGGTAAAGTTCTTCAGCTTTGGAAAGGTCTCCTGCCTTCTGAACTTTATATGCCTGACTGAAGAACTCCAAAGCTTGAATATTCTTGTTATCATCCTCCTTCACGGGCGACTCTTTCAACGCTCCCGCGATTTCACCCAAAATGTCGGCGGAGTATTGAGGCTCGAACTTCTTGAATTGCTCAATCATCTGGTTCTGACGTTCCTGAATCGAGCCGACCATCTTCGGCACGTCAAATTCCACGATGCGGCGGATTTCATTCATCATCTCATCAAAGCCTTCAATCTCGACGATGAAGCCGCCTTTGTCGCTCAGCAGTTGTTTGACAGCATCGTTAGGTTCTTCGCCGCGCCTGAGACACCAGTAGAGATCATTTCGCTCCGAGATTTGACCTAAAATCTTCATGACGGATTCGTCGCCGCCGCTGTAGCCCACGACGATCAATCCGTATTCACTCAAAACCTGTCTGAGTTGCCGCTCCATGTTAGGGTCTTGCGCGGCAATCTCAGCGCCTGTGTTTTTGATAGCGGAATAGAGAAAGTCGCCGTGCAGCTTCAGGATTTTTGGGCGTTGAGCCGTCATCCTCATCTCGGACGCCATCACGCCGTAGGCATAGACTATGGGGCGAATGCCTGTGAAGGTCGTGCACGCGCTGTAAACAAGATCGTCGAAGTTTGTGGTGATAATCGTGTTGATGTAATTGTTCGCCATCAGATTGGCTAGGACGACGTAACCGAAAGAAGGCTCGCGCCCCTCAATGATGTTCTCGATA
>QHXM01000026.1 GCA_003222945.1 Acidobacteriota bacterium | reverse complement strand
TGCCCGGAGGATTACAGATTGCCCCGATTGTGCAGATAGAATCGGCGCGCGCCTACACGGCTGGCTACGGTGGCTCTGTTGACGTGCTTGGCGTAGGCGGCGGTCGCGGCACGTCTCACGTAGTTGTGTTTGCGAATAACCCGAACGATCTGAAAGCCACGCTCACGACGTTTGGCGATCCGGGCGCTTCTAAGGCGGTCGAATCTAAGAGCGCGACAGTCGGCCAGGAGTTGACCATGCACACCATCAGCGATGTTGCGGTCAACGGCGTGCTCCTCATACCTAAAGGCTCAAAGTTAGTTGCTCATGTTTCCGAAGTTGCAACCAAAGGAAAGGACGAGCCGCAATCAAGGCTTGAAATAATAATAGAGAAGGCAGTCACGGCAAACGATGTCGAAATTCCTTTGCAAGCAATCGTAGCCGCAGTGGCCGCGCCAAAGAAAGACTCTCTCGCCTCTGACCCGACCTACGGAATGATGCGCTCGAACGAGCCGAAGGCGACCGGAGCAAGCCCCGGCAGCACATCGAGCACGGGAGGCTTGTCTTCAGCAAGCAAGGTCGGATCAACTGCGGCAGTTGCAACCGCTAACATCAAGGGCGCACCCGACGAGCCTTTAATATTGAACGAAGATTCGCAAGGCGCTATCGGTTACGATGGCCTCTCACTTTCGTGGCACTTGATGGCTCCGCCTCCGGTCACGGTCTTCTCAAGCAAGAGCAAGAATGTGAAGTTGGATGCGGGGACTCAGATGCTGCTGCGCATGTCTCCGCCTCGCGTGGCTAAATAGAGGAGAATGGGTTCACGCTCTCTGGCGCAAATAAAAACTTAAGGCGCGAAGAATAGAATCCTCTTTGCGAGCTTTGCCCTCTCTCTTTGAGCCAGAGAGCGTGAACCCATTCTTAATCACCTCTCGTTCATTCCCGAACTAGCAGCGCGGCGCTCCTTTGGGCTAATATCTGCACACTTAGAAAATGTCCGAACGAATCTACCGCGATCCTGTTCATAACATCATTCGTCTGCGCACAGACACGGACGAAGGACAATTGATGATGCGCCTCGTTGACGCGCCTGAGTTTCAGCGCCTGCGCCGCATCAAGCAACTGGGTCTTGCGCTCTACACATATCAGGGCGCGGAGCACTCGCGCTTCGCACACTCTCTTGGTGTGCTTCACCTAATGACGCGCGTGCTTAATCGTCTGGGCGAGAGCCATAGGATTAAAGAAGAGGATCGCGCGGCTGCGTGCGCGGCTGCGCTACTTCATGATGTTGGGCACGGCTCTTTCTCGCATGTGATGGAGAAAGTCCTGGGCTTTCATCACGAAGGCTGGACGGTGCGCGTCTGTTTAAGTGAAGAGACAGAGGTAGGCCGCCTTCTTCGCTCCTTCTCCACAGAACTTCCTGAGCGCGTCGCAAGCATCATAGAGGGAAAGTTTCATCCAGCCGCGCTCGCGCAACTCGTCTCGTCGCAACTGGACGTTGACCGCATGGACTATCTCTTGCGCGACTCGCTGATGACGGGAGCCAAATACGGCATCTACGATCTTGAGTGGATAATCAACGCGCTTCAGATTGACGAAGAGAATGATCGCATCTATGTTGCTGCGCGCGGCCTCTACGCCGTCGAAGAATATTTGCAGGCGCGCTACTACATGTTCCGTCAGGTCTATTTTCATCGCACTTTGCGTTCAGCAGAAGCGGTCCTGCGTTCCATTCTTCGCCGCGCTCTCAAACTTCTGGAAGAAGGCAAAGAGGTCTGGTGCGCGCCCGGCACACCGTTTGAAAAAGTCCTTCGCCGAGAGCCTTTGACTGTAAGCGAGCATCTTGAGATGGATGATTCCGATGTGCTCTTTCACATAAAGCAGTGGCAGCGAAGCTCTGACCCTGTTTTGAATGACCTGAGCCGTCGCTTCACGGGTCGTCGTCTCTTCAAAGCGATTGATCTGGACATGCCGCAAGCAGAGCGCGCGGACTTTTTGAGGGCGGCGCGCGAGATGGTCCAACGGGCTGGCTACGAGCCTGAGTATTATTTCATAGAGGACCACGCGGGCGACGTTCCTTATTACAACTACTACACGGCGGAAGTTGCAGAGCCGAAGGCGCGCATCTATGTTGAAGATGGTTACGCGCGCCCCTTGATACGCGAGATAAGCGAAGTCTCGGAGGCCGTGCGCGGCCTAAAGCGCTATCAACTCAACCGCGTCTGCTTTCCACCGGAAGTTAAAGAGAGCATCTATAATCTCTACCACAACGTCGCACCCGAACAGCGTGCAGTGGACGCAGCACGTTGAACTACGGGTTAGCACCGCCTGCTTAAGCTTGGCGGGTATGTGACGCATAACACCCGCCCAGCTTAAGCAGGCGGTACTGACATGAGGACTACATATAATTAATGTCAAATCGAGAAAGAATTGTGCAGGCTGTAGAGAGCGCCGTTGATGAACTGAACAGGCGATTGCCTGCCGGAATGAAGATTGAAAAATCATTGGACGAGCCGCTTTATGGAAAATCTGGAAAGCTTGAATCCCTTGACTTCGTGACTTTCATAATGGAGGTCGAGGAGAAGATTGGTGAGGAGTTCGGCATCAACGTGATGGTTACGGACGAGAAGCTTTTGTCCAAACAGGAGAGTCCGTTTTCAACTCTGGGAGCTTTGACGGAGTATCTTGAAGAAGTGTTGAAGGAAGAAGGCGTCGAAGAATAAGCGGGGCGCGAGAGTGCGTTTGAAATCATGAGAAGGATGAAAGCAGCAATCAAGGCCGTAGCATCTTATCTGCCCGTCACAGAGCTAACGAACGAGCAGTTGGCCGAAGAGTTCGGAGATGTTGAGCCTCAAGTCATCTGGGAGCGGACAGGCATAAAGGTGCGGCACATCGCAAGCTCGGACGAATGCGCTTCCGATTTAGGTGTTGCAGCCGCCCGCCATCTTTTCGAGAGCGGCGCGACTTCTCCAGATGAGATTGATTTTCTTCTTCTCTGCACGCAAAGCCCCGACTACTTTCTTCCGACCACAGCCTGTCTGATGCAGACGCAATTGGGTTTGCGAACCAGTTGCGGCGCGATTGACATCAATCAAGGATGCTCCGGTTACGTTTACGGTCTCTCTCTGGCGAAGGGAATGATTGAAACGGAAGCGGCGCGCAATATCCTGCTCATCACCGCCGACACTTACACACGCTTCATCAACCGCCGGGACCGAAGCGTTCGCACACTCTTCGGCGACGGCGCTTCTGCGACTTTCATCTCGGCGCAAGAATCTGAAGAAGATTTAATCGGTCCATTCGTTTTCGGCACGGATGGTCGCGGCGCGGAGCAGTTGATAGTTCAGGCTGGAGGTTGCCGCCGCCCGCTCGACCAAGCGGCTATGATCGAGAGAGCGGACGAGCAGGGCAACTGGCGCTCCTCACGGAATCTTTACATGAACGGGCCGGAGATTTTTAACTTCACGCTGCGAACAGTTCCGCAGGTGATGGACGAGTTAATGAATAAGTCCGGGCTGAGTCTGGAAGAGATTGACTACGTCATCCCGCATCAGGCAAACAAATTTATGCTTGAGCGATTGCAGCGTCGAATGAAAGTCTCGGCTGAGAAATTCCACATAGACCTTGAGCAGACGGGCAACACTGTCTCGTCCACAATTCCCATAGCGCTTGAGGGTGCGCGCAAACAGGGAAGATTGAGCGCGGGCCAGAGAGTCGCGCTCGTAGGTTTCGGCGTGGGCTATTCGTGGGCGGCGACAATCGTGCGTATATAGCAAAGTCAAAGTCCGTATATGACCATCCGGGAGATAGCGAAAAAGATTCTGCCGCAGGGCGCGTTTGAAAAAGTGCTACGCGCTCGAAAGCGTGTGCAGCGCGCGCGCGTAGAGAGGCTGCCGCAACTCTCTGAAAGTGATTTTCAGAAAATCCTCACGGAGCAACTCGGACTCGTCAAAGACGACGTGGTCTATGTTCATAGCTCCGTTGATAGAATGCATCTTGCGTTTCCCTTCTACAGAATCCTCTCTCTCATTAGAGAAGCGATAGGTCCAGACGGGACAGTTCTATTCCCAACCTATCCGAACCTGCGCATCTCTTCTTACGAGTACCTGCTGCGCGGCGAACGCTTCGATGTTCGTCGCACACCGTCTTACACGGGATTGCTGAATGAGTTCGCGCGGCGGCAGCGCGGCGCGTTGAGAAGCCTGCACCCTACAAAATCTGTCTGCGCCGCAGGACCACTGGCGCGAGAGTTAACGGCCACGCATCAATTATCTCCCTACCCGTATGATGTGTGCAGTCCTTACTATAAGCTCATAGAGAAAGGAGCGAAGATCATTGGCCTCGGCGTCTCCACCAGAAATCTATCGTTCGTCTATTGCGTTGACGACGCGCTGAAGGATTCATTTCCCGTTCGGGTTTATCACGACCACATCTTTGAGGTCGAGTGCGTCAATTACGAGAGTCGCGTCGAAAGGGTCAGAACCTACGCACACAACATGAGGCGGATCATTCACGACGTGCCCAGATATATGAAGACGCATGTCCCGGCTGAAGTCTGCCGGGACATGGTCATTGATGGAATGAATTTTTTC
>QHXM01000025.1:6876-14430 GCA_003222945.1 Acidobacteriota bacterium | reverse complement strand
GCGGCGAGTCTGCATTCACGACTTGGCTTCATCGTCTGACAGTCAATCAGGTCCTGATGCATTTCAGGAAAAGAAGTGTCAGGGATGAGAAGACTACGGAAGAGGGCGAAACCCCTGAGCAGATAGTGAAGGGGACTGAGAACCCTAACTCGATGCCTGTTGTTGATCGCATCGCGCTTGATAAGGCTATTGCACAGTTGCCGCCGGGCTATCGCACAGTCTTCGTGCTTCACGATGTCGAAGGGCATGAGCATGAAGAGATTGCCCGAATGCTTGGCTGCTCGGTCGGCACATCAAAGTCACAGCTTCACAAGGCGCGCATGAAATTGCGCAACCTTCTGAGGCAACAGAACGAGCCGAAATAGCTTCCAACTGCGTCACCCTCGGTTTCAAACGCACTTCCCCGAAACCAGCAGGGCGACCACGCGCCGGATAAAGAGTTTTCCCGAAGCGACTTTCCTTTTGTGAACGCGGAAAGTTCGGCTTATACAGTCTCCCCAAGACTGCTCGAAGAAAGTAGAATACCGGGCGCAAAAAGTTCTTCTGTATTAGCAACACCGCGAAAAGTGCGGTGGATTTTCGAGGTTTGAAAAGCAATGAACTGCGAGAAGTGCCAGGAACTGCTCGGCGACTTCCTTGATGATGCCATGAGCGATGCGGACCGCGCGTCGTTCAACCGTCATCTTGAGGAATGTCTCCCGTGCTACAACGTACATGCTGAGTTGAATTCAATTGTAAGCTTTTGCTGCGAGCATCGCGGAGAGTACGACGCTCCGCCGAACGAGAGAGCTTTGTGGCTGCGCATACGAAACACCGTTGAGAGCGAGTATGCGCGCTCCGCTAATCAGACGAGCGCAGAAAGAGCGCAGCGTAAAAGCTTTGTGAAGCACTTCTGGGGCCGTAGCTGGCAGCTTTCGTTTGCGCAGATGATGATGGCCGTCATAGCAATCGTAGTCTTCGCCTCGCTCACAACTATTCTCAGCCTTCGCGGTCTGAAAAATAGTTCAGAGAGCGCAACCGATCTGAACAGCACAGGCAGCCAGAGCTTTGCAATGGCGGGCGCAAACAATGCTTCAAAAGATTTTGGAGTCCGCGACAATGTCTGGCAGCAGCAGCAGATAAAATTCCTGACCGAAGTTGTGGAGCAGCGCAAAGGGCATTGGAATCCACAAGTGCGCGCGGACTTTGAGCGCAATCTGAATCTTCTTGACGAGACCGTAAACGAATCTCTTCAGAGACTCTCCGTGCACCCGCACGACGACGTGACGGAAGAGATGCTCAACGCAGCGCTCAATGATAAGATGCAACTCCTGAAAGAGTTCTCTGATCTGTGATGCGCCGCAGAGAGAGAGGAACTGAGAAGGGCGCGCCCGAAGGGTCAATCATCTCGCGCGCTCTCTGCGACGTGTGAACAAGTCTCCTAAAATTTTTTTTGAATCTTTAAGGAGCTATTGAGTATCCAAAGCGATGAACATAAGCCCGCCCGACACGCGCTCTAATTTTCCGCTGGAAGCGCGAGCCGTCCTGAGCCTATTCGCTCTTGTCCTTCTGCTTCTTCTATCGGGAGCCGTCGCTCTCGCTCAGCGTAGCGTCACGCGCCGTTACCCTGCGCAACGAAACGTTCGTCTTGAGATGAAGAACATCTCAGGCTCAATCGCAATCGAAGCCTGGGATAAAAACTTAATCGAAATCAAAGCCACCATCTACTCTCCCGCCGCGCAGTTCACGCCCGAACAGACCGAAGGCGGAATAGGCATAGACATCGTGCGCGATAATCATGGTCGCATGGTTGGCGACATAAACTTTCAGGTTAAAGTTCCCGTCAACTCAACCGTCAACATCGAAACCAAGCGCGGCAACATCAACATCAGCAACATTCACGGCGACATGGTGCGCGCACACGTCTCCACTAGCGGCGATGTGGAGTTGACGGGACTTCGCGCCAACGAGGTCGTGGCCGAGAGCGGGATGGGCAACATCTTCTTCGACGGCGAACTGACGGGCGGCACTTACACCTTCAAATCTCTTTCGGGCGACATAACAGTTCGCATCCCTGCGGACTCTTCATTCAATCTGGTCGCAAACGGGCAGGCGCAGTCAATTGACATGAACGTGTTCGCAAGCCCTGACCTGAGCTTTGTCGGCGAAGGCCGCAAAGTTTACGGCCATGTGGATCGTGGCTCAGGCCCGCGCTCTTCAATGATAATATTTAACCAGCGCGGCAAAATCTCTTTCCTGGGACGATAAAGACTCAGACACCTTTGTGATTGACTTAATGCGGACGCTCTCTTCGGATTCATCGTGAGGGCGTCCGCATTAAACTTTTTGAGATAGTGGTTCTCTTTTAATTAAGTTAACTTGAATATTTCACCACAGAGTACACAGAGGGAATAATTTCAGATAGCAGATTTGAACTTTCAGATTTGCTACCTCAATCTCTATAAATCCTCTGTGCCCTCTGTGTACTCTGTGGTTAATTTCTTCTTTCAATACACCAGAGTGTATATTCACTCTCACGATGCAAAAACTTTTCATCAATAATCTCATCAGGCTTATATCTCTTGGCATTCTTATCCTCTTCATCTCTACCGCGTCAGCGCAGCAGAAAGATAAGAGCGCGCAAACTGCGCAGCCCACTCTAACGCGCACTACTAACAGGCATGAATCAAAGCGCTTCGGTTATGGAAGCACGCTGACGATCATTGGCGCGCCCGAAGGCTCAATCACTATTGAAGCATGGCAAAGGAGCGAGATTGACATCAACGCGGACGTTGAGCTTCACGCTGCGACCGAATCAGACCTTGCGCTTCTTGCCACAGTCAACAATTTTACGATTGACGAAGACGCCAATCACATTCGCATACTCACAACGGGCACGCACGACAAAGTTTTCATGCGGCGCTTTGCAAAAAAATTTCCGAAGACGCTCCTGAATCTTCCCTGGAAGATTGATTACCACATACGCGTGCCCGCCCAGTGCGACATAGAGATTGACGCAGGGCGCGGACCGATTAATCTTTCTGGCGTAGAGGGCGCTATCAGTTTGAAAGCTTTGCAGAGCGATGCTTCATTAACGCTGACGGGCGGCGCTGTGCGTGCAACAATCGGCGGAGGCTCAGTCCGAGTCAATCTTGCGACGCGAAGTTGGCGCGGCGCGGGCGCAATCATCGAACTCGCAACGGGCGACCTTACAGTTGAGCTTTCGCCGGGCTTCAGCGCAGACATCAACGCAGATGTCCTTCGCTCAGGCCGAATAGAGAATAGTTACACCGAGCTAGTTCCACAGGAGCGCACCACGTTCACGTCGCAATCAATGAAGGCACGCGCCGGAGCAGGCGGCGCAACTCTCACTTTCCGAGTCACAGACGGCACGCTACGAATTACAAGGCAAAAGTAAAAAGGCAAAAGGTAAAAGTAGAAGACGAAAGATTCGCTCTTTCAGTTTTCCACTTTTACCTTTTACCTTTTGCCTTTTGCCTTTTTACTTATTATCCTTCCTTCGCTCTCTTACTCTGAATCTCGACGAAGCTCGAATAAGTATGACCATAAAATCAGATCGCTGGATTCGCCAGACGGCGGAAGAGTCGCAACTAATCGAACCTTTCAACGCTCAACTGGTCCGCCAAGTCGAAGGACGCCGCATCATCTCCGCAGGAGCATCCTCTTACGGCTACGACATGCGCCTTGCTGACGATGGCTTCCGCGTCTTCTCTCCAATTCACGGGCGCGAGATTGATCCCAAACGCTTCGACGAAGAATCTCTGGTTGAGCCGCCGCTTCGCACAACGGACGACGGCTCTGAGTATTATTTGATGCCGCCGCACTCGTACGCTCTGGGCGTTACGGTCGAAACCTTCCGTATGCCGCGCAACGTCACAGGAATCGCATTGGGGAAATCCACCTACGCCCGCGCAGGTCTTCTCGTCAACACCACACCGCTCGAAGCGGGCTGGACAGGCCGCCTCGTCGTAGAGCTAGCCAACCTCGCAGACCTGCCTTTGCGCGTTTACGTCAACGAAGGCATAGGCCAGGTTCTCTTCTTCGAGTCGGACGAAAACTGCACTACATCTTACGAAGATAGGGGCGGCAAATATCAAGGACAGACCGGATTGACTTATTCGCGATTGTAAAAGTCTGTAGGTTCGCGCATAAAGTGAAAATCGTTGCGCATAAGTTGAAAATAATTCGCGCATAAATTGAAAACAAATAGAGCCATAAATAGCGTTGAATAACAGCCTTCTACGTTTAATGTTCTTAATTGTCATAACGAGCATAGGGAAATGCTCCCAACAATGGGATTGCTTCATTTCAATTCTCTAAAAAGAGAATTTCGGAGTACGCTTACAATCGGCTTCAGTCATAATAAGAGCTATTCTGTTTTCAAGTCTGATTATAAGAATCCTTTTCAAGTTATCTTCCGCCATGGCATTGGCGAGCAGCAAACCTGCTGCTTACCTTGCCTTATTGTTGATGATAAAGTAAAAGAGCTTTGACCAATAGGTAGTACCGCTATTCGATGCATCAAACCCAACGCAGCATGCTTACATATACTTTTCAGCACATGAGGGGCATAGGAGCTAAGAAAGAGCGCGAATTATGGCGCTCTGGAATAACATCTTGGGAAGACCTGGCTTCACGTACACAGGTACAATTATCAATGTTCAATGTTCTCGACGAAAAGAACGGACATATACCTCTCCACGAATCTCAACGAGCATTGGAAATTGAAGATGCGGACTTCTTCGCCCATAGATTGCCCCGACAAGAATACTATAGAATAGCCCTCGGATTTCCAACGAAGACATTGTTCCTTGATATAGAGCGTGTCGGATTGGTTGAAGGCTCTGACGAATGGCTCGTAAGCGTGTTCGGGTAATTCGTCGGATAGTTCGGATGATTCGTAAAGACGTGCGAATGACTCGTAGAGCGTGACGAATTGGTTGCGAGACAGTGCGGAGTGGTCGTAAGGCGTTGCGGATTAGTTGTGGGTCATTACGGACGAGTTGTAAGGCGTGTCGGATAGTTCGTAGGTCGTTTCGAGAAGATGTGAGAAGCAGTACGGGTAACGTGCAATGGGGTGATATTTTGATCGCGGTGCTATCTGGTGGACATCTTTATGGTGTTCATAAACTAAAACTCACGGGAAGCCCCTCGCCTTCCCCATTTAGTGAAAGGAGCTTCATCACGGAAGACAAAGATATTCGTATCTCACAGACGGCTACACGTATGCGTGATTTCGGCGTAGCGCAGAGCGGGAATTTTTCTGCTGAGAGTCTAGGGGGAAAGAAATTCACGGAATTAAATACGCTCATCACGGCTATAGATGAGCACGGGGCACGGCAGGCTTTGAGTAAAGCCTCTGCACAGAGCAGCACGGAGGCAAGCAGGGATTTGAGGATTTCTATTCGCGGCAAGATGAAGTTTATCAGAAATACAGCCGTCTCGCTCGAACCCGAAATCCCCGGCATCTCAAACAGTTTCCGTATGCCTGTGGGCAATAGCGACGAGATTCTAATCAATTCCGCACGCGCGTTTGTTCAGGCAGCCACGCCTTTGAAATCACATTTCATTAGCAGAGAGATGCCGGAAAACTTTTTAGAGGATTTGACGGCGGCAATCGAGCAGCTTGAAGCGAGCGTGAGCAATCACAATCAACATAGAGCGAATAGAGTTGCCGCGACAGCCTCTCTCAAAGCCACATTGTCAAGAGTGATGGAAATCAGGCGCGAGCTTGACCCGATTGTGCGAAACAAGTT
Organism: Acidobacteriota bacterium; assembly: GCA_003222945.1. Taxonomy (GTDB): domain Bacteria; phylum Acidobacteriota; class Blastocatellia; order Pyrinomonadales; family Pyrinomonadaceae; genus QHXM01. The sequence goes on along the minus strand of QHXM01000025.1, from coordinate 8,674 downwards.
TCGTGATGACCCTGCGACGCTTGCTGCATGGAAGAGCGCGAGCCATCTTGAGCGCGCTCCGAAAAAGAGCGTTCCTGCTCAAGCGCATGCTTCGCAACCGTAACTCTGCGATAATTGCAGAATGTAATTGGACGTAGCTCTCAATAAGGCGCTTTCTTGTCAGTACAACCTGCGGTAGCGTGTGGGTATTGTATCCATAACCCACACGCTACCGCAGGTTGTACTGACAAACCAGTCTGCGTTGAAGACTCTTTCCTTATCTCGCTTCGTTACGCTTAATAGATACCCCGCCGTTGGTCGTGTAGATGCGAAGATTCGTGCCGCCTGCGCCCAAGTTCACTGATAGCTCTTTCGCGTCGCGCTCGATCTGGGCGATAGAGGGGTTAACAGAGATGTGGCCGTTGACCGTGCCTGTCTCAAGGTGCGCGGAGTAGTTATCAGGCACAGACAGAACCAGGCCGCCATTGGTGGTCTTCACGTTAAGCCCTTCGCCTTCCCAGTTGCTGCCCGTCAACTCTATCTTCAGCCCGCCGTTGACAGTTTGACCCGTGACGTTGCCGCCGAGCCGGTTTAGAGTGACGCCGCCATTAAGTGCGTCGAAGCTGATGCGCCCGCGCACGTCCGCGATTGTGATGCCACCGTTGTGTGTGCGAAGCGTCAGGTCCGATTGGCGTGGAACGAATATCTCGTAACTCACGGACCAATTCGTTTCATATCCGTTGGCTTTGCTCTCCTGCTGCGGACCTTCTGCGCGAATCTGTCCGCCTGCGGTTGTGACCTGAATCTGTGATGCAAGACTGTCGGCTTCGGCCTGAGTCTGTGCATAACTTTGAATGCGATAACGCACGAGCGTTTCGTTTCGCTCCCAGGCTTTGACGGAGATTCCGCCATTCGTTCGCCCGTCAACGTTAAGAGCCGTAGCCTGAATCGTCTGCTCTTTCACCTCGCAGTGATGAGCGCGCGAGTCGTTGCCGCGACCCTGATCGTTACAGTTCAGCGAGTAACGAGCATCACCGCCTTGCGCAAAGACGGCTGCGCTTGCCACTAAGAGCGCAAGTGACGCCAACGACGTATAAACAAAAACTTTTCTTCTCATCTTCTTCTCTCCTCAAATAGAAATCGCTTCGGTTGAAGCAATGAATTCCTGCCGCTTTATATGATGAACACCGCGCGCGATGGTTTTGTGGCAGAAATATTTAGTGGAAAGCAGGAGAATGGTCCGAGCTTGCATGAGTCGCCTTGCAACTTCAGAAACTTGGCTGGTAAAAGTTAGCCGTTAAAAAAGCGCGCTGGATGACGACTCATTCAAAAGGAGAGGAAGATGAGCGTATTGATAACGCGGAAACGGTCAACCGATTTTTTTGTAATCATCGGAATAATCCTGAGCATAGCTCAATTTGCGATAGCGTGCGCTTCATTAAGTGGAGTGCAAGCTAATGATGATGTGTCAAAGTTGGTCGGCAACTGGACAGGAGACTCTACGTGCGTCGGCAATGTCCCGTCCTGTCACGACGAGAAGGTTATTTACCGCATCGCAAAGTTGGACGAACAGGACAAGGTGCGAATAACAGCCGACAAAATAGTGAATGGAAAGCCTGAGACGATGGGCGTGCTGGATTTCAAATATGATAAAGAGAAGAGCACGCTCGTGAATGAGTTTACGAACAGCAGGTATCACGCCGTTTGGGAGTTGATGGTTAAAGGGGACACGATGGAAGGCACTCTGACTCTTCTTCCCGACAAAACCATTGTCAGACGTGTGAAGGTGAAGAAAGATAATTAAGAATGTAGGATTAGT
>QHXM01000025.1:0-6848 GCA_003222945.1 Acidobacteriota bacterium | reverse complement strand
TTAATTCCCTTGTAACATGAGTTGTTAAGAAATCTTACTCACTTTCAACACAACTATCTTTCATAATCGCGCGATATTCTAACAATAGAACTTTGTGTATAAAGAAAGGGAACTGTTATGGAGACGAGAGAGTTGGGACGAAGCGGACTAAAAGTTTCGGCTATGGGATTGGGATGCATGGGAATGTCAGACTTCTACGCGGGGCGCGACGAGCAGGAGTCAATCGCAACAATCAATCGCGCGCTCGAACTAGGCATAAACTTTCTGGACACGGCGGACATGTACGGACCTTTTACGAACGAAGAGTTGGTAGGACGCGCAATAAAGGGGCGGCGCGATGAAGTAATACTTGCTACGAAGTTCGGCAACGTGCGCGGCACGGATGGAAGTTTCCTTGGAGTCAACGGCAAGCCTGAGTATGTCAAGAGCGCGTGCGAAGCTTCCTTGCGTCGTCTGGATGTTGATGTGATTGATCTTTATTACCAGCACCGCGTTGACCCTGACACGCCGATTGAGGACACAGTTGGCACAATGGCAAGATTAGTCGAAGAGGGCAAGGTTCGGTACATTGGTCTATCGGAAGCAGCGATTGAGACAATTCGCCGCGCGCACAAGGTTCATCCCATCACTGCGCTTCAGACGGAATACTCGCTGTGGACTCGTGAGCCTGAAGATGGAATTTTAGATGTCTGCCGCGAGCTAGGTATAGGCTTTGTCGCTTACAGTCCATTGGGGCGCGGATTTCTGACCGGAAGATTTCAAAGCCTTGACGATCTGCCTGCGGATGATTACCGGCGCAACGCGCCTCGCTTTCAGGGCGAGAACTTTCAGAAGAATCTTGAGTTGGTCCGGCACATAGAACAACTTGCAGCGGATAAAGGCTGCACGCCCGCGCAGGTCGCACTCGCCTGGGTGATGGCGCAAGGTGAGGATGTTGTGCCAATACCGGGAACTAAGCGTAGAAAATATCTGGAAGAGAATGCGGCGGCGATTGACGTGACGTTGACGGCTGATGACCTGCGCCGCATTGACGAGATTGCGCCGAAGGGTGTCGCGGCAGGCGCGCGTTACCCTGAAGCTGCTATGAAGGCTGTCAACCGTTAACGTTTCAAGGTCGAGCCGAGAGTCTGAGCGGAGCGTCCGCGTTTAGGCGGCACGGATCAATGTTATTCGTGCCAGCCTTCCTGCGCGCTTCGCGTGCTGCGGGCGCGAGAGTTCTCTCATCCAACTTTGCAAGCCCGCAATCAATCTCGTTCAGCCTGCGCTGCAACATCTCTACCTGAGAGCGAAGAAGAGTGACCTCAACGTCGCGCGCTACGCCGGGTTGTGCGACAGACGGACGCTCTGAGAGCGATACCTGCTGCTCAAGACGATTGATGCTAGTCTCCAGTGTGTAGAAGCGTTGTTCAAGCTGGCTGATTCTTCGCTCAAGGGCGGTCACGTCCTGCGTGTTCGCTACGTCAGCGGAGACGGAAGAGTTCTCGACCCAAAGTGCGCTTGCAAGTGTTCCTATGATCGCGCAGAGAACCAGAAGGAACGTGCGCCATCTCTTTAATCTTCTCATTTTCTTAATCCCTTGTTTCGATTACTTGAATTGAGGAAATACTAATGCGAGGAGTGTAATAACTATTGCAGTGATGAGAGCGCGGCGGTGTATGCTACGCGCTTTGTCGCGCAACTTCTCAATCAACGTTTCATCTTCAATCTTCTCTTCGCCCGTGTCCATGTTGCGCGTCCCGCGCGCGGCCATACTGATTCAAGTCTTCTCGCGCGATTGCATTAATCCGAGTCCGGCAATCCAGATTGGAAAGAAGATGATGAGACGAAGCAGGCGCGGCGCACCCGTAACCACGAACACGAAAGCTAAGCCTACTCCCGCCGCTAGCGCGACGATTCCCATGAGCCGACGTTTCGTGCGCTCGCGTGGACCTATGTTGATTGCTTCGGAAGGCATAGAGCTTCAAAGTCCAAAGTCTAAAGTCCAATGCCACTCGTCTTGATTTTGGACTTTGGACTCGCTGTCAATCATTCGAGCGCAGAGTCGCAAGCGGCTGGCCTGCTTTGACGCGCTCGCCGACACGAGTATTGATGACGCTGACAGTTCCTGCGGAAGTTGCGGTTGCGGCGACTAGCTTTTCGCTCGGTACGGCGGCAGGTGCGCTCGCTTGATCCTGACCGGGTTGACGCGCCGCTAGCAGTCCGCTCTCGGCATTACGCTTTGCGTCCTGCGCCTTCTGTAAGCGTTGCTCTGCACGCTCAAAAAGAGCGCGCTCGCCTTCGAGTTGAGCGGGCGAAGCTTGTCCGCTTTCCACTAGCGGCGTCAGACGTTGAACCTCCGCATCATGGCGCACCGCTTCTGCACGCGCGGCTTCAATCTCTGCGTCTGCGGCCTTGAAATTGCGCGACGCACGAGCTTCCGCGCTCTCGCCCGGAGTGGGAGCGACCGCAGGAGCTTCCGTCTGCACGGCGATCTCAACGATGGGTGCGCCTGCGCTTACGGCGACGCCTTCGCCCACAAGAATACGCCGCACCTCGCCCGTGGCCGGAGCGTTCACAACGATAACCCCGCGCGTATCTGTGCTGGCTGTCTCTGTGCTTGATTTACATGACGCGGCTGCACTGAGGGCAAGCGAAGCAAGAGCGCACAATAAGATTCTGGTTTTAAGTGACGATGACGAATCTTTTGCGTGGCGCTTACTGGTCATTCCCTTTAGTTCCGGCGGGCGCAAGCTGCGGCGCGCTCTTCTCGGTCGGCAGTATGGAGCTTGTCGCATCCGCGCCAATCTCAGGCGCTGTGTGCATCTCAAGCTCGCGCATGGGCGTGTCCGTGCGGACTGCAATGTTGTTGGCCGTCAGTGTGTTTCCTGTCGCGCGATGAAATGCCGAGATGGACTTGTTCAAATCCGTCTGCGCCTGAAGCTCTCGCGCACGCGCCGCGAGCAGATCGGTCTGTCGCTGCAAGACCAGAAAGACTGTCGTAGTGCCCGCGCGAAACTGGCGCTGCTCGCTGGCATACTGCTGCTCTGCCGAAGAACGCGAAGCCGCAGCAGCAGCAAGACGCGCTTCGGCAGAGCGCACGGCCTGAAGCGAGTTGCGCACGTCAGCCTCGACCAACTGCTCCTGCTGTCTTATCTGGTCCTTAATTCGTGTGCCTTGAGCGAGCGCGCCGCCGAGGTTGGCTTCTGCGGTCCGATTCCTAAGTGGCAGCGACACGCGAACGCCAACGCGCGCCGTAGGATAGTTCTGCTCAATAAGATTTTTAAGCGATTGCTCATAGCCGCCAACCAGGTTGGGCGCGACCGTTGATGTTGTCGTGACGGGAAGAGGTTGGAAACCCAAAAGCGCAGATATATCGTTGACGCGCTGTGTGAGCGTGGTTGTTGAACTAGTCGAGGTCGTCGGAGTCACGAGCGTTCCGGCCAAGCCTTGCGTCGTGTATGTGCCGACCAGATCAACTTGCGGTTTCGTCTGGTCGCGGAAGTAACGAACGTTTATCTGGTTGATGTCGGCGTTGGTTTTGAGTAGCGCTAATTCAGGGCGATTGTCCAGCGCGGCCTGAACGGCTGTCTCAAGAGGAACGCGCGGCGCTTCAAGGCTGACAGGAGTGACTGGCGTAATCGGGCGCGACCAGAGCGCTTCAGTTCGATTGGGCAGAATCAGAGTCTTCAAAGTGTTCTCGGCCTGCGTCACTGACCCTTGCGCTGTATAGACGCTCTGCTCAAACGTTGTCACCTGCGTCTGCGCAGCAACGATGTCAATCGGGGCGAGCACGCCTTTTTCGACCTGACGTTGATTGCTCTCGACCTGAAGACGCGCCTGCTTGACTGCATCAATCTGGACCTGTAGGTTGCGAAGCGCGAAAGCCAAATCCCAGTAAGCCTGCTCAACCTGCGCTATAACGTCAATCGCGCGCTGTCGAAACTGCGCGTCCGAGAGCGATAGATTCTTTTTGGCAATCTCAATCTGACGGCGGTTGTTGTCGAAATGAAAGCCACGTAGCAGCGGCTGCGTGTAGGTCAAGGTGAACGCGGACGGAAACTGCGGGTTGAGCCTGACGTTCGTATTTGTAGTCGTCAATCGCGTCGAAGAGAAATCCGCCTCGTAAGAGCCGCCGCCCCAGGGGGAGAAGCCGCCCACACGACCTGAGCCTACCATGCTGGTCTGTGTGACCGCACCAGTTGCGCCGCCGCCGCCGATAGCAGAGCTTGTGGGCGTGGTCGCGCGCTCGTAATAATCTTCCGACGAAAGAACAGGATCGTAAACGCCGCGCGACGCCCTCAAATTGTATTCTGCAATCTGAACGTCTATGCGCGACTCGTCAATGTCGTTGCTGTTCTTGAGCGCCATCCGTATCGCATCGTTCAGGCTCAAGGGCAACTGGTTTGCAACGTCAACGCCGACGCGCTCTGCGCTGGGAAGCGGGCGCTGCGGCGCTTGATAGTTTGGAGAAATCGGCGGCGGCTCTTGCGGCAGTTCCGCAGGAGCGACTCCACTCGCGACGCCAACGTTTTGTCCGGGCGTCTGCTGCGGGCTGTGGCTGGACGCTCTGCTGCGTCTCGTTGCTGGGACTAACGACAGAGCCGGGCGCGTTGGGCGGCAACTGCGTGGGCGATGGTTGCGGTGTAGGGGTTTGCTGCTGTTGCTGCTGCGTCGAAGTCCCTGCGGGCGGCGTCTGCGGCGACGTTGTTGGCGGAGCAGGCGTAGGAGTGGTCTGCTGCGCTAAAATATTCAAAGACGAAAACGTGAATACGAATAGAGCGACCGCGAAAAGACGCGAAATAACGCGGAGAGAATTCATAGGAAGAGAAGCGAAACTGGTTCGCGTCCTTTTGTGTATTTCGCGGTTTGCCCTTTCCCGTTCTTTCGCGGTCACGGATTTATTCTCCTGCTTTGATACTGAAGTCTTAAAGTTAATCACCTGACGCTTGATCCACATACTTATCCTTCTGAGTCTTGGCAGGACTGGGCTTCTGACGAGAGAAGCGATTCGCAAAAGCGGTCCAGCCTCCGGCAAACCTTCGCCGCACACCACCCGTGAACGTTCCGAACTTAGCCCCGACGTAACTCCATACGGGCGACTCGCTCAAATCTTCAAAGAGCGAGTAGAAGACGGGCACGGCCAACAATGTCAGAAGCAGACAGAGCGATTGACCGCCTACGACGAGCACGCCGATTGAGCGATTCGTCGCAGCGCCAGCGCCTGATCCAATGATTAGCGGAATCATGCCCGCGACGAGCGCAATCGTAGTCATCAGGATGGGACGCAGGCGGTCGCGGTTCGATTGAATGATTGCGCTGTAGCGTTCCATGCCGTGCGAGCGCAGGTCGTTCGTGTGTGAAATCTGCAAGATTGCGTTCTTCTTGACGATGCCGAAGAGAACGAGTATGCCGAGCGCCGAAAAGATATTCAGTTTCTGTCCCGCGATGAAGCTTGAAAGCAGCGCGAAGGGAATCGAGAGCGGAAGCGTTAAAAGAATCGTGACAGGGTGTATGAACGATTCAAACTGCGCCGCGAGCACAAGGTACATGAAGATGAAAGAGAGTATGAAGGCGAGCATGAAGTAGTAGTTCGCCTGTCCCAACTGTTTGGATTGACCCGTGACTCCCGTTGTGTAACCCGGCTCCATGCCGATTGACGCTGCCGCCTGCTGCATCGCTTGCAGAGCTTCCGTCTCAGAGCCGTTCGGCGAAACGCTCGCCGAGATAGTCACCTGTCTCTGACGGTTGATGCGGTCAATCGAGGTCGGACTCGTTCCTTCTTCCAGCCGCACGACCTTCGATAGCTCAACTGTCCCGCCCTTTGACGTAGGAACGGTCAACTGATCCAGCAGGTTTGTGTTCTGGCGATATTGCTCCTCAGCCATCAGCACCACGTCGTACTGGTCCGAGCCTTCGCTGTAGGTGCTGACGCGTTGACCCGCGACCATCGTGCTCAAGGCTTGCGCTATGTCGCCCGCTTTGACGCCCAAATCTGCCGCGCGCTGGCGATCAATGATGACGCGAGCTTCTGGATTGCCTAGAACGAGCGAGCGGTCCGCGTCCTGAATGTTCGGGTTCTGTTTGATCTTGTCCAAGATAGCTTGGGAATACTCGTCCAATTTTTGAAGGTCTGGTCCGGCAAGATAAAAAGCAATCGAGGCCGAGCGGCCACCGCCGATTGCGCTCGAAATCGAGGAGATTGCGGACGCGCCTATGACAAGCTCTTTCGGATAGCGCCTTGCTAGTGCGCGCGTGCGCTGGACTATATCAGCCTGCGAGAGCGAGCGCTTGTCGGGCGGCAGCAAGCGCACGGAGATTGTGCCCGTGTTGGGAGACGCAGCGCCGCCAAATCCTGCAATCGCAAGTGTGGCTTCAACGCCGGGAATCTGTTCGCGTATGTCGCGCGCCAGATGGTCTAAGATGGATTGCGTCGCAGCCAAGCTCGTCCCCTGCGGCGCACGCAAAGAGACCTGATAGCCAGACTCGTCCTCGTCAGGCAGAAAGTTTATGCCTGCGAGTTTGTAGAGCGGGACAATAGAGATAATGACCGCGAGGCTAACGAGCACGATAACCCAGCGGTGCGCCATTGACCATTTCAGAAGCCATGTGTAAGTGCGATCAATCGGGCGATAGAAACGCGACTCTTTGGATGAAGTTTCGTGCGCTTTCTCTTTATGCTCTTCAGGCTTCTCGTCGCCCGGTCCTGTTCCTCCGCCGGAAGCTGCGACTGCAACTTCGCCTGCGGGCAGCGGCTCCTCTTTCTTAGTCTTAATCCAGCGCGCAGCGAGCATTGGCGTCAGCGTGAATGAAACAAGAAGAGAGACGGCGATTGCTGCGGCTGAAGTCAAGCCGAAGGATGACATGAAGCG
>QHXM01000195.1 GCA_003222945.1 Acidobacteriota bacterium | reverse complement strand
CTTCATACACTACTATCTCGACTCAAAAATCTGGCGCGTGCGCCGCGACCCATCGGTTGGCAAGGCGTTGCAGATGGAGTAATGCAGATTCTTCTCAATGAGAAAAGAGCTGCGCTTTGATTAATGCGCGGCTCTTTTGTTCTAACGGAATACTGACGGCTGAAAGTTTATCTTTCAATCTTCATCATGCTCCTGCCCGTCGTAGTGCATAACGACGCGCTCATCATCAACGATGGTTTCGAGATGGACGGGGCGACTCCAGAGCGTATAGACGTGCTCCAGAGCTTTGCGCGCGTAGCGTCCGTCTAACTCAGCGCCTTCGTAAGCGTGGCGCAGGTATAGCTCGCGGTTGTTGTTGTAATCGCCGTCCGCGACCTCTATGTAAGGGAAGCCGAAGTTGGTCATGTTCGCAACCAATTGATCGCGCACCCGCTGCCAGCGTTTCTCCGTGATTGTCCACTCTTCATCCTCGACCAACTCATAGACGAACAAGTCCAACTCCTCGCACAACTCTTCCGTCAAATAGTTGCGCAGGAACGAAACATCATTATCAAGCTCGCGCACCTCAAAAATTTTCTCTCTCCCCGAACCCGGACGAATCCCAAACTTTTCCTGCTCCTCAGTTGTAGGGTTATTCCATCGCCGTTCGATGTCTTCAAAAATTTTGTAGCCAAGATAGTAAGGATTTAGTTGCCCTTTGTGCGGCGAGACGACGCCAGAATGAAGCTCCGCGAACTCCATGTGCTCGCTGTCGGTCAGATCAAGTTCCCGCATGATTCTTGAATGCCAGAACGAAGCCCAACCTTCGTTTTGTGTCTTGGTCTGCATCTGCGGAACAAAGTATTCCATCTCTTCGTGGACCATTGCCATCGCGTCGCGTTGCCAGGGTTGAAGATGGGGCGAGTTGCGCATGATGTAATAGACGAGGTCTTTTTCGGGAAGACAATCAGTGGGCGGCTTCTCCTCTTCAAGAGGCTCAGGCTCTTTCTTCTCGCCGAGTTGCCATAGATCATCGTAGCGACCGGCGGGCTTCTGTTGTAAGCGTTTCAGTTTGTCGCCTTGCGAGATAGTCTCACGCTTAATGAAGAAGTTCGGGTCAATATGCTCTTCAATGGCTAGAACTGCGTCCAAAAACTTTTCGACCACCTTGCGTCCGTACCTGAACTCATACTCCGTCATGCGCCCCGCGTGCGTCGAGACGGATTCGACCATGCGCCGATTGGTCTTCGAGAAGTAGATGTTGTTCTTGAAAAAGTCCACGTGTCCGAGAACATGCGCCATCACCATCTTGTTCTGTATAGGGCTGTTGGTTTCGAGCAGAAAGCCGTAAGAAGGATTCGTGTTGATTACGACCTCGTAAATCTTCGACAGCCCGAAGTCGTACATGGTCTTCATGCGATGATAAGCTTTACCAAACGTCCAATGAGAATATCTGCCCGGCAGAGCGTAAGAGCCAATCTCGTACATCACCGTAGCAGGCACAATCTCAAAGCGCGTGGGGAAAGGGTCAAGCCCGAACTTTCGCGCCACTTCCCAGATTTGTTCGAGCGATTTTTCCAGGTCTTTAATTTCGCGGTCTTGCATAAAGCTTATAGTTGATTTCTGCTCTTAAGCGTCAGACGATTTTTAGAGTTCAGTTCCACAGCGGTTGCACGTCAAGCGTGAAACCGGGCAAAAGAGGTTCGCCGGAAACAGACTTCGGGTCATCTAGTATCTCTACAGCAGCGCCGGGACGATAAACGTGAACTTTTCTCTCAGTAGGATCAAGAAGCCAGCCGAGTTGTGCGCCGTTGTCAATATACTCCTGCATCTTTGCCTTTAACATTTTCAGCGAGTCGGTGCGTGAGCGCAATTCAACGACGAAGTCCGGGCAGAGCGGCGGAAACTTTTCCTGCTGCTCTTCCGTCAGAGCTTGCCACCGCTCGTTTCTAACCCAGGCCAGATCGGGTGAGCGGTATGCACCATTCGGCAGCACGAAGATGGTTGAGGAATCAAAGCCTTTTCCTGTTCCTTCTGCTTCAACCCAGATAGAGAATTGTCCGATAAGTTTGAAATTGCGAATGCCCGTCTTCCCACCGGTTGGCGGCATAATGATGATGTCTCCTTCCGCAGTGCGCTCAATGCGCCACTCATCATTGGCGCGGCAAAAGTCGAAAAACTCTTCCTCACTTAGCTTCTTCAAGATCGGCTGGAAGTGCAGAACGAGTGGTTCTATCTCAGTGATGAATGTTGCTGTGCTCATAATTCTTGCCGCCTCTTTTCAGAGTTCATTCCTTTTCCCGAAAAATTCCTTAAGCGCCGGATAGACATCTTCCTTGTCGTCAATTCTCACGCCGACGAATCGCTCTTTATTCTTCAGCCTATCGTTGAAGATTGAAAGCAGCGCGCCAGACGAACGACGATAGCTCGACGAACCCTCTTCGCCAATCTCGCCGTAGCCGAAAAGATTGCAGGTCTTAATCAACTCGTCCGCAAGCCGCACGGCCTCTTCATTGTCCGAGTAATAATTGTCGCCGTCTGAAAAGTGAAACGGGTAGATGTTCCAATCTCTGGGATTGTAGCGCGCGCCTATGATGTCCAGGGCGAGTTGATAAGCGCTGGAGACAACCGTTCCGCCCGACTCGCCCTGTGTAAAGAACTGTTCCTCCGAGACCTCTCTTGCTTCTGTGTGGTGCGAGATAAAGACTATCTCAACGTTGTCGTATTTGGTGCGAAGAAAGCGGACCATCCAGAAGTAGAAAGAGCGCGCTATATATTTTTTGAACTCGCCCATCGAACCTGAGACATCCATAAGTGCCAGCACTACGGCGTTCGATTCATAACGCAGCTTCTCTTCCCAGGTCTTAAACCTCAAATCCTCTTTCTTAACATTTCCGAAGCGAGCGCGCCCCTCTTCGCGCGCATGGCGTTTGATGTTCTCTAAGATCATGCGGCGCTTATCAAGATTCGCCATCACGCCCGTGCGTCGAATCTCGTCGAAGCGAGTTGTCTTGGACTGAACGGCCTTCTTCGCCTTCTCTTCTAGAAAGGGAAGCTGCAAATCCTCGAAGATGAGCGCGGCGATCTCGTCTATGTTGATTTCGGCCTCATAGTATTCGCCGCCAGCATCCTGGCCTGCCTGGCCTCCGCCCGTCCCTTGACTGGGCTGCCCTTCGCGCGCAATCACATCGCCAACGCGAGTTTTGCCGTCGCCCTGACCGACATGCTTGCGCTTGCGGTAATCGAAACGAAACTTATATTCATCCAGCGCGCGAATAGGAACTTTCACAGTTCGCTTACCGTCGGACAGAATGATAGCCTCGTTCGAGACAATCGAGCCTAGGTTCTTCTTAATAGCCTCCTTGACTCGCTCCTTGTGACGGTCCTGGTCAATGATGCCTTTGCGCTGCAATGACCAGTCGTTGCGTTGTATGGACATATAAACCTCAGTGAAAAGTGAAAAGTTAAGAACTGCTTTTTATTTTTCACTATTCACTATTCACTTTTCACTCCCCTTATGCGCTCACGCTGCGCGCGTTCTCTGCTTCGCTCGCGTTGCGGCAAAAGCCTGTCAACACTTCTACAAATTCTCGCGGGTGCTCTTCCATTGGCATATGCCCGCAGCGATGAAAGATTATCAAGCGAGAGTTTGGTATCAACTCAAAGAGCCTGCGCCCGTTCGCAAGCGGAATGTCCGGGTCACTGTCGCCCCAGATTAGCAGAGTCGGTTGTTTGACACTCTCAACTTCCTGTTCGATGCGCCCAGCGCTCCAACGACGCAAGGTTGTCAGAGCCGCGCGCTGCGTGCTCGCGGCGAGCAATGGGCGATGGTGCGCTTTCATTCTTCTCTCATCAAAAAGGTGTGCGTTCTCCGCTGCGTAGCCTTTCTTCATGCGCCAGAACACGAGCCTGTGCGAGCCTAGCATGAGCGGCGAAATCAGATCGCCCAGCACAGGCGATGCGGCAAGGCGAAGTAGAAGCTGACGCTTGACATGATCGTTTGTGACAGCATCAACAAGCACTAGCCGCTCAACGCGCTTTGCATAATCAAGCGCGCACGTGGCTGCGACAGCGCCGCCGTAAGAGCTTCCAACTATTATCGCGCTCTCAATGCCCAGATAATCCATCAGCCCCGTAATCATCCGCGCCTGCGCGCCAATCGTGTAATCATTATCTTTCGGCTTCTCAGAGAATCCGAAACCGATAAGGTCAGGCGCAATGACGCGAAAGCCGCTTTCGGCAATCGGCAGTAGCACTTCACTCCACACGAAATTCGACGCGGTAAAGCCGTGTATGAGCAGGATGGGCGGAGCCTCAATCGCTCCCGCTTCCTGATAATGCACGCGCACTCCATCAATTTCTGCGAAGCGCGAATGCTCCGCGTGATGTAGCTCATGCGCGTGCTCGTCCCACACTGCATCAACAGGGCGACGCAACAGTTTCAAAGCCACTGTCGCGCCCACTAATCCTACTGCGCTTGCAAACCAATAACGTTTCTTCATCTTCTATGGCTAAAACGCCCGCACCTTTCGAGTGAAAAGCGCGGGCGTAAATTTTCATCAACTTCTCTTCATCGCTTCAGCCCGCACGGTCAGCGCGAGAGCAGCGTGCCGACGTAGGTCAGCAATTCATTAGCGCAGACGGGGCAGTAACCGTGCTCTTTGACAAGACGGTCCACGACCTCGTTGATGCGGCGAAGCTGATCGGGGTCTG
>QHXM01000120.1 GCA_003222945.1 Acidobacteriota bacterium | reverse complement strand
AGGCCGTGAAGGATTATTAGCGTGCCCTTCTTAACTTCGAGCGGGACAAGCTTATCCATCGGCCACGCGCTATCGTCTAAAACTTGAAAGCGTGTGCCGCCTTCGTGTGCTCGAACGAAACGCTTTTTGAGTCCGAGCCTGTGGCCTCCGGGGATAGCCCAGAGGCAGCCGTTCTCTCGTGTTGCATCTTCGAGCGCGAACCATAATCCTGTCACGCTCAAAGGTTCTGTGTAGAGAAACGTTGCGTCCTGATGACAAGTGACCTCGCCGCCAATGTTCGGCTGCTTGAAGATGTACATTGATTGAATGAGAAGGGGGCGAGCGTAGCCTAAATCAGAGGCGAGCGCTTCTAACTCAGGCGTTCTTGAAAAACGATTGAAGATAATATCCAGATCATGCAGAGCGTGGCCTATCTTATTAATCGAACGCTCCTTGCTCTGTCGCAAACGGCCTTCCGAATCGAAAGCTTCCTCCTCAAAAAAGAAGCGAATCTTGTCGCCTGAATCCAGGAAATAGTCGTCGCTCGTTCGCGTTTGTTCATGCGTTGAAAAGATGGAAGCATAGCCCGCAGGGTCGAATGCTTCTACAAGCGTAGAGGCGCGCGAGCGCAAGCGGTCACACGCTTCCGCGGTTACGAAATCTTCTACAACTAGAAAGCCGTCGCGCTCGTACTCGACGAGTTGCGCTCCTGTAAGCTTCGTCATAACAGGCCGAAAAGTGATTAAATACTGATCATTTCTGCAAATGGATATTACACAAACGCGCTCGTCTCCGCTATTATGAACTTGAATTCAAATGAAAACGAAAAGTCTCACTTATAATCTTGCAGCTACGCTTCTGAAAGTGTTGCTTCTGGCTGCGCTGATTGGTGCTGGCTGGAATGTCTATCGCAAGATGCCCGCAGGCGAGACAGAAGGCGCGGAGCCAGCTACCGAAACAGCGCTCGTCATTGTTCTGCGCCCGCCAGAAAAGGAATCGGGCGCGGGCTTGAATATCCCCGTGCAACTTTATTCTGTGGACGTTGCGGCTGTGCAGCGCGAGTTCGGTTTCGAGCGCCGCCCGGGAGTTCGCTTTGAAGATTTTCTTAAGGAACACATGAATGGGCACGCACCCGTCAAAGCGCAACTGGATGAGCACGGTCAGGCCACCGTAAAAATCACGCCCGGCAAGTGGTGGGTTCACGCAACGCTGACAGGCCCGCAATCGGTCGAATGGCGCTTGCCTATAAACGTGGGCGGACGCCAGCAGACAGTAGAACTCAACGCCGATAACGTTTACGCGCGAACGAAAAGTTTTTGAAAAGAAGTGATGAGTACTGAGGACTGAGTTAAAAAACCATCTTCACTCAGTCCTCAGTACTCAGTCCTCTCTTTATGCTTGCCCTTCGTTACGAACAACACAAGTTGTCTGTCGCTGATACTGCGAAGCCTCGGCGCGAGGATGAAGCTTTGGTGAGGGTTACGCTGAGCGGGATTTGTAATACTGATGTTGAGATTGTGCGAGGCTACGCGGGGTTCGAGGGGACGATTGGTCACGAGTTTGTTGGTGTGGTTGAGAGCGCGCCGGACCACAAGCTTGTCGGGCGGCGCGTTGTCGGAGAGATTAATGCAGGCTGCGGGCGTTGCGCTTTGTGTATGAGCGGCGACCCGCGACATTGTCCTGCGCGCACTGTGCTCGGCATTGTCGGTCGAGACGGCGCGCACGCGGAGTTTCTTCAACTGCCCGTTCGGAATCTTCTGCCTGTGCCTGACGAGGTCGGGGACGAGCGCGCTGTGTTTGCAGAGCCGCTCGCAGCCGCGTGGGGAATCACCGAGCGCGCGAATGTGACAAAGGAGATGCGCGTCGCTGTCATCGGCGACGGGAAACTCGGACTGCTATCTGCGCAGGCGCTTTCGTTGACAGGCGCTCCTGTTGTTCTCATCGGCAAGCATCAAGAGAAACTGAAAATTGCCGCCGCGCGAGGAATTGAAACCGTGACTCTCGATAAAGTGAAGATGCGAATGCGCGAGTTTGATCTGGTGGTCGAAGCTTCGGGCGCTGAGTCGGGCTTCGCTCTAGCTCTTGATCTGCTGCGCCCTCGCGGTGTGCTCGTCCTGAAGTCAACCTTTCACGGCGCGACCGCCATCAACGCCGCGCGCATAGTCGTTGACGAGATAAGCGTCCAAGGCTCGCGCTGCGGGCGTTTTGCGCCTGCGCTCAAACTTCTTAAAAACGATGCGGTGGACGTTGAGAGTTTGATAAGCGAAGAGTACCGGTTGGCAGATGGCGTGCGCGCGATGCAACGCGCCACCGAGCCGGGTGTCATCAAAGTATTGCTCAGGCCGTGAAGGAAGTTGGCAGTTGGCAGTGAAAGACAGATAATGTGACGGTGCTCATTCCGTGCTTTTATTGCCAACTGCTCCACTGCCAACTGCCAACTTCCTTTGCGCTTCCTGTTTCGCTATACTTGAGACCAATTTTTCTGTGCCTGGCATTTGAGCCTGAGCGCAGTGGCGTTGGGTTAAAATTGAACCTCCTCGTTTTTCTTAAAAGGTGGTATGTGTGATGTACGAGCTTCCCAAAGATCAGATCAATGGTTCTGAAAAAGTGATTCTGCGAAAGCTGCGCGTGTGGATCGTTGCGCTCGGCATCGCGTGTCTGTTTGTCGGAATAGGCATAGGGGCGATGTTGACGGGGCGGCCCGCAGTCGCGCAGAACGAATTGAAGAGCAGCGTTGCGCGAGCGCCCGAAGCCCTCTCGGCTTCGTTTGCCGAGATAGCAAGGCAGGTAGAGCCTGCCGTAGTTAACATTGACACCGTTACGGCTGCGCCCGAATTGACGGATAAAGACGATGAGGATAAGAGCGATCCATCGTCTAACAATCCGCTATTGGATATGCTTCGTCGTCAATCGCGGCGGCCTGCGCGCGGAGTGGGAAGCGGATTCATCGTTGATCCGAAGGGCTACATATTGACGAACCAGCACGTCGTCGAAGGCGCAACCCGTATCATAGTTCGCTTGCAAGATGGCGAAGAGTATCGCGGGACCGTCAAAGGCATTGACGAAGAGACGGACGTTGCGGTCGTCAAGATTGATGCGCAGAAAGATTTGCCGATTGTAAAACTCGGCAACTCAGACGACGCACAGGTGGGCGATTGGGTCTTAGCCATCGGCTCGCCCTTTGGTCTTGACCAGACTGTAACAGCCGGAATCATCTCAAAGAAAGAGCGACAGGCCGCAGCGTTCACAAGCTTCCAGCAGTTTCTACAAACCGACGCTGCGATCAATCGCGGAAACTCCGGTGGCCCACTCGTTAACATGCGCGGCGAAGTCATTGGCATCAACTCGCAGATTGCGACCTCCACAGGAGATTACAACGGCATAGGCTTCGCTCTTCCTTCAAACGCTGCGAGCTTCGTCTATCAGCAGATAATTTCAAACGGCAAAGTGCGGCGCGGCTATCTTGGAATCTTTCTTGATTCTGTGAAGCCTGAGTTTGCGCGCGTCTATGGATTGCCGGATACGAAGGGCGCAATTGTCACGGACGTGCGCGACCAGCAAGGTCCAGCGGGCAAGGCCGGAATGCAGGCCAACGACGTTATAGTCGAGTACAACGGCCAGGCAATTCAGAGCGCGCAGGATTTAATCAACAGGGTCGCAGCTACTCCGGTTGGAGAGACTGTGCCGCTGGTTTACCTGCGCGACGAAAACGGCAAACTTGAACGCCACACCACGAGCGTCACAATCGGCGAGCGCCCCTCGTCGCTTGCGCCGAAAGATGATGACGCGCCATTGACGAAACCGAAAGATAAGGCTCAGCCCGAAAATAATCACGTCAAACTCGGAGTCACGCTTCAGGAGATGACGCCGCAGGTCGCAGCCGAAAGAAAGCTGACGGGCGTTCGCGGCCTCTATGTCAAAGACATTGACCCGAACGGCATAATCGCGGAGCATCCGCGCTCGCTTCTGGAAGGCGACGTAATACTTCGCATCAACCGTATGCCCGTCACATCGCTTGAAGAGTTCGAGCGCATAGTTAGTTCTCTGAAACCCGGCGATGCAGTCGTCCTTAACGTAGCGCGCTACGACCCGGACACAGGCCGGATTCTTCAGAGGATTGTGCAGTTCACTTATCAATAAAAGTTTCAAGTTCCAAGTTCCAGGTTTCAAGTTGAAAAACGAAACTTGGAACTTGGAACTTGAAACTTGAAACTTCATAAATGGCACAAGCGAAGAAAGCTCTCAACAGAAAGAACGGGCGCAGGGGTGAGAGAGCGCTGCGAGGCGCTGCTAAGACTTATCACAACTACATCGGCGGCCAGTGGGTGGCGAGTGCTGGCGGGGAGTGGTTCGAGAACGCAAACCCCGCAAACACGCGCGACATCGTTGGCCGTTTTCCTCTTTCGACCGCAGAAGATGTTGACGCTGCTGTTGAGTCGGCTCGCAATGCTTTTGATCGCTGGCGACGAACGCCCGCGCCGCGCCGCGCAGAAATTCTATTCCGTCTCGGCGAGATTCTGATTCGCAACAAGGAACGCTTCAGCGCGGAGATGACGCGCGAGATGGGCAAGGTCTTGAAAGAAACGGGCGGCGATGTGCAGGAAGCAATTGACTGCACATTCTACACTGCGGGCGAAGGGCGTCGTCTTCACGGCTTCACGACACCAGCGGAGATGCCGGACAAGTTTGCAATGTGCGTGCGCCAGCCCGTAGGTTTGTGCGGACTGATTACGCCCTGGAATTTCCCTATGGCGATACCGTCATGGAAACTCATCCCCGCGCTCGTCTGCGGCAACACTGTGGTCATCAAGCCAGCCGAAGATACTCCGCTCTCTACTTACAATCTCGTCAAAGCATGTGAAGAAGCAGGCATTCCGCCGGGCGTTGTTAATCTTGTCACGGGCTACGGCGAGCCTGCCGGTGCGAGTATCACGAATCATCCGGCGCTACGCCTTATCTCTTTCACAGGCTCGACCGAGACGGGACGCATTGTCGCTTCCGCCTGCGCCGAACGAAATGCAATCTGCTCGCTTGAGATGGGCGGCAAAAACGTCATTATAGTTATGGACGATGCGGACGTTGACCTTGCGGTCGAAGGCGCTGTGTGGGGCGCGTTTGGAACTTCGGGCCAGCGATGCACTGCTTCGTCGCGCCTAGTAGTTCACAAGAAAGTCTATAAGCTGTTCTCGAAAAAATTGATTGAGCGAGCGCGTGGCCTAAAGGTTGGAAACGGTGCAGACCCGAAGACAGAGATGGGGCCTGTCATCAACGCCGATGCGGTCCACAAGATAATGGGCTACATCGAAATCGGTGAGCGCGAGGACCGTGCGACGCTCGCTTGCGGCGGCAATCGTTTGACGAAAGG
This sequence comes from Acidobacteriota bacterium, assembly GCA_003222945.1. GTDB lineage: Bacteria > Acidobacteriota > Blastocatellia > Pyrinomonadales > Pyrinomonadaceae > QHXM01. The sequence goes on along the minus strand of QHXM01000120.1, from coordinate 16,583 downwards.
CGACTACGCGAACGGCTACTTCATTGAGCCGACTGTCTTCACAGACGTTGCGCCCGATATGCGAATCGCTCAGGAAGAAATCTTCGGACCAGTGACGGCTGTTATTCCAACAGACTCGCTCGAAGATGCTGTAGAGATTGCTAATGGTGTTCGCTACGGATTGTCTGCAGCCATTTACACGCAGGATGTCAACCGCGCCTTTCATGCCATGAATGAGATGTACACGGGCATCTTCTACGTCAATTCGTCAACCATAGGCGCTGAAGTTCATCTTCCTTTCGGCGGCACGAAAGCGACAGGCAACGGCCACCGCGAGGCTGGCACGCAGGTTCTGGACATCTTCAGTGAATGGAAATCCATTTACGTTGATTACAGCGGCAAATTGCAACGCGCTCAGATTGATGTGGTAGAGAGCGCGGACTAATGCAGTCGCGTTGTGCGGTTCGTAGGCGCATCATCAAAGCAACATTCAGTTTTCAACTCTTCCCGACTGATTGGAGAAATCAAAAGTGATAATCGGACTGCCGAAAGAGATCAAGGATAATGAATATCGCGTTGGTCTGACACCAGCAGGCGTGCGCGCGTTGTCGGATGCCAAGCATAAAGTTGTCGTGGAAAAGAGCGCGGGCGAAGGTTCAGGCTTTGAGGACGATCTTTACGAGCGAGCGGGCGCAACGCGGACAGGCGCGGCACTCTGCCTCTGTTGACGCCCATGTCGGAAGTCGCGGGACGCATGGCTATTCAGGTCGGCGCGACCTACCTTGAGAAGATGAATGGCGGCGGCGGAATTCTTCTTGGCGGTGTGCCGGGCGTTCCTGCCGCGCGCGTAGTCATCATTGGCGGCGGCGTCGTGGGCACAAATGCTGCCAAGATTGCCGTAGGCATGGGCGCTCAGGTCACAATCATTGACAACAATCTGGACCGCCTGCGCGAACTCGATGACATCTTTCTATCGAAAGTCTCAACGCTCGCATCCTCCGCCTACATGATTCACGACGCTATCTCGCAAGCCGATTTAATCGTCGGCGCTGTGCTCGTTCCGGGCGCTGCTGCACCGAAACTCGTCACGCGCGCCATGTTGAAGGATGTGCCGAAGGGCGCGGTCATCGTTGACGTTGCTGTGGATCAGGGCGGCTGCATAGAGACCACGCACCCGACCACGCACTCGAATCCGACTTACTATGTTGAGGACGTTCTACACTACTGCGTCGCAAACATGCCCGGCGCAGTGCCGCGCACCTCAACCTTTGCTCTCACGAACGCGACACTACCTTATGCTCTAAAGCTTGCGAACAAAGGTTTCATAGATGCCATCAGTGGCGACACAGGCTTGAAAGCTGGCGTCAACACCTACGCAGGCAAACTCACCTACGAAGCGGTCGCCACAGCGCAAGGGCTGGACTATACGCCGCTTGATGAAATGCTCGGCAGCAAAAGCGTCGCCAACGCATAAGGCAAAAGTAAAAAGGTAAAAGGCAAAAGGGAAGATGAGAGGCACGGCTCTTTCTCTTCCCTTTTGCCTTTTACCTTTTTACTTTTTACTTCTCTCACGCTGCTTTGAGCAGCAGTCTTGCCAAACAGCCTGTGAGTTCTTCTGGTCGCACGGGCTTGGCTAGATAAACGTCTGGGCGGTCATCAGCGTCCTGCGCGGCGTCTGCGCGTTCAAATCCGCTCAGGAGTACGACGGGGAGGCGCGAGAGTTTCGGATGGTGGCGCAGGAAGCGACAAAGCTCGTAGCCGTTCAAGTGCGGCATAATGGCGTCGGTCACAACAGCATCTATGGCTGAAGTGAGCGCAGCCTTCATCGCTTCAAGACCATCTTCGGCTGCAACGACGCAGTAGCCTGCGCGCTGCAAAATAACTTCCAGATAGCGGCGAATCGAGCGGTCGTCTTCTACAACGAGGATTGTGCCGCGCGCGTTGCGCGTAGATGTGGAGGGGAATGTAAGCGGGGCTGTCGTGGTGTTGGCGGTTTCTTCTGTAGTGTTCATTTCTGGCTGGTCTAACCTCGCTCTTCTTGACGGCCTTACTTCTAGCGAGAGCCGCACCGCTCTTATCGCAAGCATTGTGCCTCTTTCGAGGGCATCACTCTGATAATTGGTTAAGATTGCAAGAACCGACTTGAGCTTCCGGTAGTTAAATTCTGATTTTGAATTGGATATAAATTTTTCGGCTTACGGGAGAATTTCTTTTGAGGAGAGATTGTGGTCGCGTAAGTCAGCCATAAACAGATTAGACCGATTCAAGTTGACCTGTCAACAAATTCAATTTGAATTATCTCTCAGTCATATTGCCCATCCTCTGCTGCGGCATTCTGCCCGTCGAAGAGATGCCAACTCAACAAATGAGAGCCGCTTTGTTATACTGCCGTGTTCGCTCGATGGCCCGAAAGTGTGCTAGCTATCAGTAGCTGTGCGGGTCACAGCATAATTTCAGTCCCGATTCTGGAAGTTAAATAGAGGTTCAGAAGTTAGATGTACGAGTTTGCAGTCGCTCCGGCGGTCACGCAGATTAGACGGCGCGGGGTGGAGATTACGGAGATTGCGCCCGCGAGCCTTGCGGAAGAGTTGGAGTTGGAGGCGGGCGACCGTATCATCAAGGTCAACGGTCGCGTCGTGCGCGACTATCTGGACTTTCGTTTTCAGACGGGCGGCGAAACAGAGCTTGTTCTTGAAGTTCGCAAACGAAGCGGCGAAGAGTGGGAGCTTGATATTGAACGCGACGAGGGCGAGGACTTCGGTCTGGGATTTGAGCAGATAGTCCCGCGCCAGTGCGCAAACGAGTGCATCTTCTGTTTCTGCAAAGGAAATCCTGAGACGGCTCGCCCCTCGCTATTCATACGCGACGAGGACATACGCCTCTCTTTTCTCTACGGCAACTACACTACGCTCACATCCATCACGGAAGACGAGATGCGCCGAGTGATAGAGCAGCGCCTGACGCCGCAGTACGTTTCTGTTCACGCGACAGATTTAGACGTTCGCGCGCATCTATTAGGAGTTGACCGTAAGCGCGCCGACATATCCGAGAAGATGAATCGCCTGCTCAATGCAGGTATTGAGATTCATGCGCAGGTCGTTCTCTGTCCAGAGATAAACGACGGCAGCATTTTGGAGCGCACCGTTAGAGATTTAGCTGCGCTTCACCCGCGCGTTAGAAGCGTTGCGATTGTTCCTCTAGGGTTGACGCGCTACAACACGGATGAGCGGCTCACGCCTGTAACGCCGGAGTTCTGTCGCCGCACGATTAGCGAGGTCACAAGACTTCAAAGAGAATTCAGTAAGACTCTTGGAACTAACTTCGCTTTTCTTGGCGACGAGATTTATTTGCGCGCTGGGTGCGGTGTGCCTACGCGCAAACATTACGGCGATTACCCGCAGATTGAAGACGGCGTTGGAATGGTTCGCTCTTTCAATAACGAATTCAATTCTCTCCTGCGAAGGCTTGACCGTCATCAATTAAAGAAGTCTGCGAGCCTTTACGGAACGATCATGACAGGTACGCTCTTTGCGCCGGTGTTGAAGAAGATGATTGATCGTTTGAACACGCGAATGGGCACGCGCCTGCACGTCGCGGGAGTTGATAATCGTTACTTCGGCGGCGATGTCTCTGTCGCGGGGCTTCTAACCGGAAGCTGTTATCTAGCGGCGAGCGAGACGATTCGCGGCGACTTCGTAATCATTCCGGGCGCATCAATCAAGAGCGATGAAGCGATAATGCTCGACGGCATGAAGCTGGATGAATTGCAGCGCGAGCTTGCGCTTCCCGTTCATGCTCTGGACTTCGCATCGTTTGCGCGAATGCTTGAAAATGCAGAGGCCAGAGGTTAGAGGTTAGCAATTGAATTTTACCTGACCTATAACCTCTGACCTCTAAAATAAAATTGGCTCAAACGGAAAACCTTCAAAAGAAAATCCTGGACGTTGGCTGTGGGAGCAACAAGTATCCGGGCGCAATCGGCATAGACTTTAACCCGCGCACGGCTGCCGATGTCATACATGACTTGGGCGTTGTTCCTTATCCTTTCGACGACGACGGGTTCGATGAGATCGTCTGCCGTCACGTAATAGAGCATGTGCCCGATGTGATGGCCTTTGTCTCGGAGCTTCATCGCATCACAAAGCCCGGCGGAAGAATCAAGATCGTTACGCCTCACTATACGAATCCTGATTGGCCTACAGACCCCACGCATCGCAACCACTTCAACAGCTACTCGTTCAACTGCTTCATGCAGGACCGGCGGCTTTTCCCTTTCTACACTGATGTAGAGTTAAAACCCATACGCATCTATGTCAGCCTGGCGAACCTGTGGCGCGCTCTGGGCCTTGAGTTCATCACCAACCTGGATCAGCGCTGGCCTGCGTTTCGCTTCACGCGCAAGTTCTGGGAGTTCTATCTCTCCTATATTTTTCGCGGCAAGGAACTGCAATTCGAGTTTGAAGTCGTCAAGAGAAATCCCGGCGAGTAAAGCAAATTATCCTTTGACCCAGAGTAAGTCGTAGCTTGTTATAAGCTGTGAACGGTTGGACCAATCTATTTTGAGCGACTTCCTACAGCAGATTCCTCTCGCATATTACTTCGGTGTGGCCTGATACGGCAGTCCATAAATTTGGACTCGGAATTTATATTTTCGGATTTCGTGAGCCGATTTAACGCCTGAGAGTCTTAAAAAATCTGAGTAGAGTCTCTTATTCGCTCTGGAATAGCTTTTGCTGATTTGGACTAGCAAGGTGACACTAATTCTTTATTCAGTAGAACCTGTTCTGCATGTGCAGGCTGGAAGTTATCTCGTGAATGCCTTTGCTTTCTGAAAGGTTCATAAATATTGGCTAATAAGTCGGAGACCACTTGTCTATGAGATTGCTTATTAATCTTGCATATACAGACCTCATAGTCTTCAAGCCACGTGAATCACAAGTCTCTGGCAGCACTGGCTTGCGGAGCAACCAAGGGTAATGCCAGAAGGAGAAATATATGTTCAAATTGATGATGAGAATCACAGGTATAATCGCCCTATCTGCGCTCATCGGGGCCGTGAACTTATGCTTCGGCCAGGCTCAGAAGGGCACGATCAGCGGAGTCGTCAAGGATCAGAGTGGCGCTGTCGTAGCCGGGGCTACTGTTGATGCTACCAACGTCGCAACAGGTGAGAAGTCCACGGCCACGACGAGTGATAGTGGCACTTACACCATCCCGAACCTAACTGTTGGCGAATATACTGTGACAGTCAATGCCGCAGGTTTTGCTCCAACAACGATTAAGTCATTGAGGGTTTCAGTCTCGTTCAATACTAATGCGGATGCTACGCTGAACCCGCAGGGAGCGACCGCGACAGTTGTCGTCACAAGCGGCGACGCACAAACGCAAGTCAATACAACCGACCAGCAGCTTTCGACGCTTCTGGATAACAAGAAGATTATTGATTTACCGCTGCTGAATCGTGACCCGAACTCGCTTATCTTACTCGCGCCGGGAACGATCCAAAGCCAGAGCGCCCTCGGCGGCTTTGCCGTCAACGGCTCGCGCGAGCGCAACAACAACTTCATGGTTGACGGCGTTGACAACAACGATACGGAAGTGCCCGGCATTCCCGGCGGCCTGTCAACTCCCAACATTGATGCGACGCAGGAGTTTCGCGTAATCACCAGCAACTTTAACGCTGAATTCGGTCGCAACACTGGCGCGGTCATCAACGTTGCGACCAAGAATGGCACGAACGATTTTCACGGCAACGCCTACATCTACTATCGTTCGAGCAGGTTTTCGGCGCGCGATTTCTTTGACAAGACAGGTAAAGCCGACCCGCTGCAACGCAAACAGTTTGGCGCATCAATCGGCGGCCCGATCAAGAGAGAGAAGGCATTCTTCTTCTTCAACTATGAAGGCGACCGATTCACAATCGGCACACAACAAATACGCACAGTGCCAGCGGCTCTGGCGCGCACAGGAATTTTTGTTACTCCGGCGGGAACTTGCACGGGCGCGGACTTGCAGGCCGGTCATTGCGGAACGCTAGACATCAGACCGAGCAGCGCGAACAATGCCACAGGGATCAATCTGTTCGGCTCACGCGCCTTTAACTATCCGCTGGACCCTACGATTCAGAGAGTTCTGAGTCTTTATCCGGTTGGTAACAGCCATTCCGAAGACCCTCTACCGGGCGTGTTGGAAGCTTTCAGATTCAGCACGACGAGTGTTAGTAAGATTAACAGCACCGCTGCGCGCGTTGATTATAAGATCAACGAAAAGAATAGCCTGACCGTCAGCCACCAGTTCAACACGGGATTCTTTACGGGTGACTTCTTAGGTCTCCCGGAAACATTCCCGGGCACTGGCGACGCAGGCTACAGCCCGCAGCGCGGTCAGCTTCTCTCAATCAATCTAATTTCAAACCTCAATCCAAACCTGGTCAACTCATTCACCTTCGGCGGCAACCGCTCCTACTCGGCGTTCAACGGCGAGGGTAGCCAAGGCGTGGGCAGCACAATCAGTAGCACGATCAACCAGGCATTCACGGCTAACCGTCTTCCGCTTGCGCAGGCTTTCGGCGGCGCGAATGGTGAGGCTATAAATCTCACTGGAGGGTCTGTGACCGGGCTGGGCGTTTTTGATACTCAGTTTCGCTACACGGGCACTACGTTTCTGAACGATTCGATCACCTGGGTTTATCGTACGCATACTTTCAAAGGCGGATACGAACAGCGCTGGGTCTATTCCAACAGCGAGACAAACTTCGGTCGTTCCGAATCGCTTAACTTTTCTTTCCCGACGAGTTTCAACTTCCCGATCCTTAGAAACAATGCCGGGGCGAACATTAGTAGAGTAGGTCTTGGCGGAACGCTTCAAAACTTTGCGAGCCTTCTCTATGGTCTGGCCGCCATACAGAGCCAATCCGAGTTCTACGATAAGAACGGCGCGCGGGTTAACTCAAACTACAGAGGATTCCGCGTCCGCGAGGCCGACTTCTTCTTCCAGGATACCTGGAGGGTGCGCTCCAATTTCACCTTGAACTACGGGCTGCGTTACGAGTACAAAGGCGTGCCTTATGAAGTCAACGGGGAGCTTTCAACTCTGGTCAACCAAGACCCAAGTCAAGTAGAGCCAAATGGGGGCTTCGTCTTCCAGTTGGTTGGTAAGAATTCGGGCAACAACAGCCAACTCTACAAGGATGATTTTAATAATTGGGCACCGCGCTTCGGCTTCAACTGGAGTCCCGCGGCGGAGCACGGGTTCATTTCCAAGCTGACGGGCGGTCCGGGCAGGATGTCTATACGCGGCGGCTACGGCGTCTTCTACGACCGCGTGTTCGGCAACCTGTTTACCAACGCTCGCGGCAACCCGCCGTTTGAACAGGATTTCTTCGACCTTCCGATCAACTCTACGAACACAGGAACGCTTCCAGACATCCTGCGACCACCGACGCTGACATCGAGTCCGAGAGTTCCCAGCGACGCCGAAATCTTCCCTGATATTTTTGTTTTACCGAATAACAATAGCTTTCAGGCGAAGTTGGCTACTCCCTACGAGCAGAAGTGGAATTTCGGATTCCAGCGTGAACTCGGCAACCAGTTCCTCCTGGAGGCAGACTATGTTGGCTCTAAGGGGACGGACCTGTTGCGCGTCATTGACGGTCAGTTGACGAGCGTGCCTCGCTGCAATGCTGTCTTCCATGGTGCTGCGGGTGCTCCTTGCGGCGGCTCGATCAGCACTAGCGGGACCACGAACATCATTAATGGCAGGTTCAATGATGCCTTCTTCCAAGTGGGGCTTAACACCTCGCTGGGCTTCTCCACCTATCATTCGTTGCAGACCCGTATAACCAAGACTCTTACCAACTCAAGGTATGGCTTGGGACAAGTTCAGTTGGCTTACACCTGGAGCCACGCGATTGACAATGCTAACGACCCTCTGGTCGGCTCGGCGGGTGAGTCAACGCGAACTTTCCCGCGCGATTCATCAGGCTTCGCGGGTGGGTTCAGCAGGCCGGAGCGCGGTGATGCGGGATTTGACGTGCGTCATGTCCTGGCTCTCAACTTTACCTATGATATTCCGCTCAAGTTTAGTAGCAAGGCATTGGACAGAGTCCTGGGCAACTGGACTATGTCCGGCATCTACAGATACCAGAGCGGTCTCCCGTACAGCGTTTTCGGAGCGGTTGACAGCGCAGGCACTGGCTTCAGCCAGCGCGCCGATTTCGCCAGCACGGGGAATCCGAATGACATAGGGCCGACGAGTCTTACGCCTGACCCGCGCACGCAGACCGGGCCAGCCAGGACGTTGTTTGCCAACACGACTCCTCCGGCAGGAGCGCTGCCCACGTTCGGTGTACAGGGAAATACAGGGCGCAATACCTTCAGAGGACCTAACTTCAGCAAGACTGACTTCTCGCTCATTAAGCACATTCCGATTACTGAGCGATACAAATTCACAATTCGTGCTGACTTCTTCAATATCTTCAACCGCGTGAACTTTGGCATCCCCGTAGCTACGATCAATAGCTTGAACTTTGGCCGGTCAACGTTCACCGTCGGCACTCCGCGTGTTATTCAGTTTGCCGGTCGCTTTGAGTTCTAAAGCGAGCACGTAAATTGAACGGACTCCGGTTTGGGCGTTGCTTCCATAGAGGCAACGCCCAATTTTATCTATTGATTTTGCCTGATAAGGCCGCCAGCATGAACTGGTATGTTAGAATTTGGCAGAAGGTTTTAAGAGTTCGACCAACTTCAAGGCTAATCTCATAAAATGGCGACGCAGATAGCATTCAATCAACTATCTCTCACGCCGCTCGGCGCTGGTGACCTGATTGATCGCGCGGTCCGCCTTTATCGCCGCCACTTCATAACGCTCATACGAATCAGCGCGCCGCCCGTCATAGTCACCGCCATAGGCTCTCTGATGCTGACGCTCAGCGGTCGCTCAAAAAATGAAGCCAGCGCTGCTCTCCTGCTGTTGTTTGGTTTTCTAATCTGGGTCGGAGGGGTGCTTCTGAATTTGATCGTGATGGGCGGAGCGGCCAGAAACCTTATTACGAATCTTTTATGGAACGAGCCTTTCTCGGCGCGCTCGACTTATCGCAACGTTCATGCGCGGTTCGGAGGCTTGCTCGGCGCGTCAATCATCGTAGCTATCTGGATTTTTTTAGCATTCATACTTGCCCTCCTTTTCTGGGCGCTGGTCATACAGATTTTCATCTTCGGAAGATACGCGGTCGCAGGAGTTGAAAGCTGGTTCGCTACTGTTCTGGTCGTAGTGTGGGTTCTAGCCGTGACGTTTCTTGCGCTGCTTCTCTTTTTCCTGATGGTCAAATTCATGGCCTACGTTCCGCAGGTTTTGATGGTTGAAGGGCGCGGGGTCTTTGATTCAATCGGCAGAAGTTTCACACTTGCTCGCGGCAATCTCAGGCGGCTGATGGCTATGTTCGTCTTCTACTGGTTCGCAACCTACTCTGCTTTGATGATTCTGATAATTCCGCTTATGTGGTACGGGGCGGCGCACGGTATAAACATCAATCCGAGCAGGGCTGCGACATGGCCCGTGTGGTTCGCAATCGGCTACAACGTGATTACGCAGTTGAGCGCAATACTGCTCGTGCCCGTCTGGATGCTCGGATTGTCGTTGATGTACGTGGACGAGCGCATTAGGCAGGAGGGTTACGATATAGAGTTAATGGCTGCGCGCGAGTTACAGATGCCGAACCTTTACGCGCAAACCCCGAGCTATCCTCAGACGGCATTCAGGCAGACTGTTGGTTACGCGCAAGCGCCCTCTCAATACTACTCGCCCGGACAGACGCGAGGGCTTCGCTGAACTTGAAACGCGCACGATGATGCTTTCTCTATTCGCCAAACCTCTCGACAACTCGGTCGCGCGTAGAGCACCTTTACGTCTAATAAAACGCAATAAGCACGAAGCTGCTCGCCGCGCTCATCATCTATTATTCATATTGCTCTTTACCATCCTCTTTGTGAAGACGACTGTTGCCGTGCCGATCGCGCGCTACGAGTCGAGCATTCATCAGGCCGTTGTGGAACTCACTGCTCTGGAACAGTGGGCGAAAGCTGATACACCTCAGCAACATGCCGCGCGCGTGGAGACGACGCTCAGGGATGTGCGCAGCGCCGTGCCTGTTGATGAGGCGGTTGAATGGGACGGCGGGAAGGCGCGCATCAATAATTCGTGGCTCGAAGCCGATCTTCAAAGTTACGAGAGGATGTCGCAATCCAGCCCGCAGCGCGCCGAGACCTTGGCGCGAATCACCGACCGGTTGAGCGCTCTGGAAGACAGGCTCTCGGAACTGCGCGAACAGAGAAAAGTTTCCGCCGAGCGCAAAAGTGAAGAGAAGACGCGACTAGAATCAACCCTGCGCCGCAATGAGTTTGTTGAAAAGCAGCCCGAAGAGAACGCGCTCGCGCGAATGTGGAGACGTTTCCTTGAATGGTGGAATAACCTTTTTCCAAGAGGAAACGGGTTAGCGCCGGGGCAAACAAGCTGGCTCTCGCTCATAGCCTTAATCGTCGTCTTCGGACTCGTTGCAGGCGTTCTGGGCTACGCCGCGTGGAAGCTTCTGCCATTCTTTGAGCGCAGGCGCGCTTCGCTCAAACTCGAAAAACGTGAGCCGCGCGTAGTCCTCGGTGAACGTCTAGCGCCCGATAAATCATCAGCAGACATCCTGCGCGACGCGGAAACTTTAGCGCGCAGGGGCGAGCTTCGCCGAGCGATACGCCTTGCCTACATAGCCATCTTGCTTGAACTAGGCGAGCGCAAAGTCATCACGCTCGCGCAGAATAAAACAAACCACGATTACCTGCGCGCCCTACGAGAAAAGCGGCCCTTGCTTAACGAGATGCAGAAGCTTACAAACAGTTTCGAGAACCACTGGTACGGATTCCAACAAGTGACTGCGGAGGATTGGACAGATTTTAGAAAAGGATACGAGAAAGTACTGAGTGCTGAGTACTGAGTACTGAGTAAATACATTCTTCACTCAGTACTCAGCACTTCTTTTATGCGTCAGCGTTTCGCCATCATCATCACCATCGCGGTTGTCGTTGTGCTGCTCGTTGTGCTGAACGCCGTCTCTTACGTCAGCAATGAGCAGAAGCCGGATGAGGAGTTCAATCCTGACCGCTCTACATTCAATGCGGGCGCTACGGGCACGCTTGCGTTTTACGATGTGCTCTCCGAGTCTGGACGAAAGGTCGTGCGCTGGCGCGAAGAGACGCAGGCGCTGCTCGCGGACGAGAACAGGGACAAATACCCTTCGACCTTTGTCGTCATCGGCAGAACGCGGATTCCGTTTGATGAGGACGAAGTTCATAGCCTGTTGAAATGGGTAGAGCACGGCGGGCGTCTGGTAATCATTGACCGCGCGCCCGACCCGCGACTGCTTCCCGTTTCTGATAAGTGGAGCGTCTCGACTAAGACTGAGGTATTGCCTGCGAACAATGTGCATCCGAACAACTCCGAAGAGATGACTGCGGGCGTTGCGCCTGCTCGTCCCTCTCTTCCAAGCACATTGACGCGCGACGTTGAAACCGTCATGCCCTCGCGCTTCGCCTCGACGATAAATATATCTACGACGCAGAGCGCGAGCGCAATGGCTAAAGAGAGACCAACCGCCACGCCTGTTACAGAAGAGAACGAAGATGAGGATGAAGAGCCGCCGCCACCACCGCCTCCATCTCTGCCAAAAAATTCCAACGCGTCGCCGCACGCTACTGATTACACTCCTCGCGCTCCAGCTACTTACAACAACCCGGTGCTTAAATCGCCCGCTCCCGTCGCGCAAATTGAAACAACGAAGGGCGCGCTGCTTGTAGATTACCCGCACGGCGCTGGCCGCATAATTCTCTTAAGCGATCCTTACATAGTATCGAACGGCGGCATTCGCCTGGCAGACAATCTGCAACTTGCAATCAACGTGGTCGCAGGCGAGACGGGCATAATAGCCTTTGACGAATATCATCAGGGACGCGCCGCCGCGCGCAATCAATTGGTAGCTTACTTCGCAGGCACGCCCATCCTGTGGATGCTCGCGCAAGGCGCACTTCTCATCTTCGTCATTTTGTGGACCGGCGGGCGACGCTTTGCGCGCCCTCTGCCTGTAGCGCAACTGGACCGCCGTTCTAGCCTTGAGTTCGTGGCCTCCATGGCTGAACTGCAACAACGCGCGCGCGCCTACGATCTGGCAATCGAAAATATCTACTCGCGTCTTCGCCGCCTGCTTGTGCGACAGGCCGGACTCAGCCACAATAGCCCGCGCTCCGAGATTGCCTCGCGTGTCGCCGCACGTTCCCAAAAATTGAACGCGCGTGAGCTTGAAACCTTAATGCGCGAGTGTGAAGAAGTAATCAACGGCGCGCAGGTTGACACAGGAAAAGCCCTTGAGCTTGTACGCAACTTGCGCCGTGTGGAGCGCATACTCGGCCTACGAATGCGCTCACGCGAAACACGACAGGCGGCGGAAGGACTTAGGGAGACAACAATCTAGTAGATTATGCGAAAGGGGAAGTACTGAGTACTGAGGACTGAGTACTGAGTGAAGTAGGTTTTTCACTCAGTACTCAGTCCTCAGTACTCATCACTTATTTGATTCTTGCTTCAATACGTCTCCACAACCGTCGAGCACATTCTGACGGAGCTTCGCAAGGTTATAGTTGGACAGGATTATGCTATTGAGCAAATCCTAGTCGCGCTACTAGCCGAAGGTCACGCGCTGATAGAAGGTGTGCCGGGAACGGCGAAGACCCTATTGGTCAAGACGCTCTCGCGCATCGTTGGCGCGCAGTTCGGTCGAATACAGTTCACGCCCGACCTGATGCCTTCCGACATAACGGGCACGAACGTCTTCAACGTCGCCACCTCAGATTTCACGCTCCGCAAAGGTCCGATCTTTACGGACATTCTTCTGGCGGACGAGATCAACCGCACGCCGCCTAAGACGCAGGCCGCGCTTCTGGAAGCGATGGAAGAGCGACAGGTGACGATTGACGGCGAAGCGCACGCTCTCTCTCCGCTCTTCACTGTATTGGCGACCGAGAACCCCATCGAATACGAAGGCACGTACCCGCTCCCTGAAGCGCAGCTTGATCGCTTCCTTCTGAAAATTCTTCTGGACTACCCTTCGCAGGATGCAGAGCAGCAGGTAGTAGCCAACTGGGACGCAGGGTTTAACTCGCGCTATCTGGACCGCATTGACATTCGCCCGCTCGCCGAAGCAGATGCAATCTCGCGCTGCCGCTTCGAGGTCAGAAATGCTCGCATGGAAATGGGCGTGCAGCGCTACGTCGTTGACATAGTGCGCCGCACGCGCTCGCACCTTTCGGTTCTCTACGGCGCAAGCCCGCGCGCATCCGTCTCGCTTCTGCTCTGCTCAAAATCACTGGCCGCGCTTCGTGGCCGCGAGTTCACAACGCCGGACGACGTGCGCGACATAGCACGCCCAGTCCTTCGCCACCGTCTAACGCTTCGCGCCGAAGCGGAACTGGACGGCGCAACGCCCGATGCCGTGATTACAGATATTCTGCAAGCGGCTGAGGTGCCCAGATAGATTAAGCGCGAGATGCACGTGAGGAATTTTCTCAGTAAACTACGGAAGTTAAATAACGAGATGTCTCCCCGTCTCTGATATATCAACCTACAAACAACGGAGCATTACGATGATGAATTTTCAAGCCCGCACACTTGGTAAAATCTCAACAGTCTGCACCCTTGCACTAATCTTATCTACGATGCTGGTGGCGAAGCCGCGCGCTTCCATGCCAGATAAGATGACGCCGGAAGAAGTCGTCGCCAAACATCTTGAGTCAATCGGTACAGCCGAAGCGCGCGCGAAAATCAAAAGCCACATCATTCTCGGAACAGCCGTCGCCACTGTACGCATCGCCGGGGCAGGCTCATCTGGCGGCGGGTCTGTGTTGGCTTCTCAGGGAACTAGAAGCCTCATCAGCATCAGCTATAATAATCAGGAGTATCCTTTTGAAAGGGTCGGCTTCGACGGGAAAACCGTCACAGTCGGAGATGTCAGACCCGGCCTTCATTCCGTGCTCGGAAATTTCTTCATGCATCACGAGATGCCTCTCAAGGAAGGTCTGCTCGCGGGGACGCTCTCGACCTCCTGGCCGCTCCTGGACATGTCCGCTAGAAGCGCAAAGCTAAAATATGCGGGGACTAAGACGCTCGGCGGGCGTAAGGTTCATGTTCTTGAGTATGAGCCGGAAAACAGCACGGGCTTGAAGACTACTCTCTACTTCGACGCGGAAACTTTTCGCCATGTGCATACTGAATACGAGCAGAGGATTGCGCAGCAAATGGAGAACAGTCCCGACATCATTCAACAGCAGGGCGATGCAATCACCAAGCTGACCGAAGATTTCTCTGACTTCAAAGCGGAAGGCGGATTAACTCTTCCGCATACCTACAAACTACAGTTGTCAATCGAATCGCTCCACTACAGGACGCTACAGGATTGGGTCTTTACTCTGGCGACATTCAACTTCAATCACCAGATAGACGACTCGCAATTTAACGTTCGGACAACAGGCGGCAAGTCCTGAAGAAGAGTCGGCAGAACTGCCTTTATGCGCTTCGTCTTCAGTAAACTCTTTTACGTTCTGCTCGCAGCGGGCTTCGTTCCGTTGTCGCTTTCATGGCAGCGACCCGCTCTGCGCTGGGCGACGCTCGTTTATGACGGAGTGTTACTGCTCGCAGCTTTTGTTGATGCACGTTTGAGTCGTTGGCCTAAAGGTTTAAGCGTTGAGCGAGAGTTCGGCAGCCGCTTCGCTGTGGGCGCGGAGACGGAAGTGCGTTTAAAGGTTCTGAACAATTCATCGCGCACAGTTAATCTGGTTCTGAAGGATGAATACCCGCCGCAAATGAAACTTGCGGACCAGCGCGAGGCGCGTCTTCATGTCGAGCCACAGATGAGCGCCGTTCTCATCTATAGACTCACGCCTCCGAAGCGAGGTCGTTTCGAGTTCGGGCAAACGGCTGTGCGTTATCTATCAAAACTCGGGCTTGTTTGGAATCAAACGCGCGTGGGCGAAGCCCTCACAGTCAAGGTTTATCCGAACATGCGGCGTGCGCGCGAGGCCGAGTTGAAAGCTCTTGGCGCTCGTTCGCTCGTCGCATCGCATCGCAAAGCTTCCTGGCGTGGCGAAGGGCGCGAGTTCGAGTCTCTGCGCGATTACGTGCGCGGCGACGAGTTACGCCACATCTCCTGGACGACTACGGCGCGGCGCGGAAAGCTCACCACACGTCAGTATCAGATTGAGCGCGACCAGACCGTTATGATTGCGCTGGACGCAGGGCGCTTGATGACCGCGCGCATTGAGAACGAGACGAAGCTGGATTTGGCCGTGCACGCGGCGCTCGCTCTGATGTCTGCGGCTCAGCGCAGCGGCGACAACGCGGGACTCTTAGTCTTCGGTCGCCGGATCAAAACTTACTTGCCGCCAAAGCGCGGCGCAGAACACCTGGACGCAACGCTCGAAGCCCTTCACGCCATTGAACCTGAGATGATAGAGCCTTCCTACGCCCGCGCCTTCCAGTTCATCGCGGCCAACTGCAAGCGCCGCGCGCTCGTAGTCGTCCTCACAGATTTAGTTGACGAAGAAGGCTCGCGCGATCTGCTCGCTTCACTAAAGCTCCTGCGCCCGCGACATCTTCCGCTCGTCGTCACCATAGCGGACCGCGATCTAAAAGCTGTGGTCCGCGACATTCCAATGAACGCGCACGACCTCTTCACCCAATCCGTCGCCGAAGAGATAATTCATCAACGCGAGTCCGCGCTTCGTCTCGTAGAATCGCAAGGCGGATTAGCTTTGGACGTAACAGCCGCCGCTCTCACGCCTGCGCTTCTGGAGACTTACCTGCGCGTGAAAGAACGTGGACTACTATAAATTGCAATTGAGTGCAACGACGGGTCAGTACAGCCTGCTCTGGCGGGCCGATGATGTTTGTTCTACACGCTCGCTACCGCAGGCGGCACTGACTTAACGCTTTGTTGAGTTTCACGACCAGCCAATAATAAATATGAGTAAAGCGCAATGCCCGTTGTGATGCCGATGGCGAATTTGATTATCGGGCTGATGGGTGCGGGCGAGATGAAGCCTTCGATTGTTCCCGCGACGATGAGCAGCGGCACGCATCCGGCAATCAGTCGTATTGCGTCCAGCGCGCGAAGCCTCAGAGCGTCAGCGCGCGAAAGATCGCCGGGCAAAAGTATTGCGCTTCCGATTAAAAGGCCCGCGCCTCCGGCCAAAAATATGCAGGAAAGTTCGACGACGCCGTGACCGACCATGAAGGTGACCAGGTCGAAGCCGAAGCCTGCGCGGTAAGTGAGCGCGAGCACCGCACCTATCAGCGCACCGTTAAAAGCCATAGCCCAGAGCGTGCCAATTCCAAGAAGCGCACCGAAAGCGAAAGCCTGAAACATCACCCAGATGTTGTTAGCCATTATGCCGACGGAAAAGACTTGATTCGCGTCGTTCGCACTCTCCCACCAATGAATCCTTGAACTGATGATGTAGCGAAAGACAGGATTAACTCCCGCGAACTCCGAAAAGTCCGGGTCGCGCCAAGTT
>QHXM01000194.1 GCA_003222945.1 Acidobacteriota bacterium | reverse complement strand
CTTACTAGTCGTTCGCCGCGCGAGAGTTTTTGCGCCATGAGCGTTGGGTCAGCGACGTACTCGTGAACGTTAGCATCAAGGCGGCGCAGCCAATCGTAACCGCCTATGGGCGAATTTGTATCTTTGTAGAATCGCCAGATCATCGCACCGAAGATTGCGCGCATGGAGTCCGACGGGATGGGATTTCGTATCAGAACTTTGTCGCGCCACTTCGCGTCGAGCACATCGTCCCAATCCTGCGGCGCATCTTCTCGTTTGACTAGCTCAGAGTTATAGACGATGACTTCGGGTGTTTCATAAGTTCCATACCAACGACCTTGCGCATCGCGCTCGCTTTCAGGAATCTTATCAGCCCAGGTGGGGTGATAGACTGCTAAAAGATTCTCTTCAGCAGCAGTCTGAAATGTCGTGTGCGAAGCGCCCCACCACAGGTCAGCCTGCGGGCGATTGCGCTCGGCGCGAAGCCGCTCCAATATGTCGCGCGCTCCCATGTCAAGAAATTGCACGTCAACATCCGGGTGCGCTTGACGGTAGCGTGCTGCGAAGTCTTTCAGTAAATCCTGACCGTGCGGCGTGTAGATTAAAAGCGTCTTGCCCTGCTTCGTATTGCACGAGAGAGCAAGACATATTAGCGAGAGAAAGAGAGACGCGAAGAGAAGAGGACGAGTGTTGAGCGACATTTATTCTCCACTTGAATCGCTTAGTGTGACCTTATTTACTCGCCGCAGTTGAAAGGTATTGTCTTGGTCATGGACGAAGCTTGTGTCTGCCCTATGATTCTTGCAGAGAGTTTTATGTGCCCGCAGCCTGTGTCGTAGAGCCAGAAGGGCGCGTAGTATTTCCCGTCTTTCCCCATACTTATTACGATTAACTTCCTCAGAAGAATCTTTCCTGACGAGGTGGCGGTAAATTCAACCTTTCGGTTCGGCGTCACTGAGTTCGGATCATACTTGCCCGAAACTTCAACCAGCACCAACGTGGAGTTTGACGGACTACCGGCACTTCCTTCGCCAATGATTGTGTTCCAGAGAGCAAGGTTAGTCTGTGTGAACAGGTCATCTGAGAAAGTCCCTTTCCCGTCATAAAAGAGCATGGCCTTGATGGCAGTGATTTTGAATGGAGGCGGAACGGCAGACTTACCGACTGCTTCTAAGTTTGAAGCAAGCGCAAGCAGAACAACGAGGCTGAATGCGGCAAGGCGCGCGTGAATAGTTAATCTCTTCATGTTGATTCCTTATCCTCTCCTTTTGTTTGGAGAATCTATTGACCGCACTTATGCCTTATGTATTTGAAGCTGTCCCGGCCTCTGCGCTTGCCTATGAATTTCTCTGTAGTGCAAACGCTCGCTCGGTAAACTTTACCGTCAAACTTGTAGATAGTTATCTCGTGCTCGACGGCAGAGCTATGCTCGTAGGTTCTTACATCGCGGTAGCCGTTCGTAGAAGTCTTAAGCGCCTCGATTGGAGTGATGTAGCCGCCTGTGGCTTCGAGCAGCATCTTGTAGCCGTTGCTTGTCAGACCATACACCCAGACGGGACAATTCTGCGACGTGCAAAAAGCGCCTTCTACGTCCGCCTGATGAATCAGAAACTCTTGCTTCCCGTCTCTGTTCAAGTCAACGGTCTCTGCGCAGAACAGACTCGCCACTCCGCCCTTACCTTCGACCCCGCGAGTAATCTTATCCTGCTCGTCCTGCGGCGTCTCCATACTCTTGAAAGCCTGTGTGAGCAGTTGTCTTGCAAGGTCTTGTGGAATTTTGACGCCCGAAGAGCAACCACTATTTTGGGCCGACGCGGCAACGCTCGAAGCCGCGAGCAGGATAGAGAACAGAAGGAAATTTTTTAGACGTTTCATTTTTCACCTTTCAATAATTTCGCGCATCTTTACTTAGCAGCAATATCAATGGGCAGTGATGCGCGGTCGCTCTGTGAATGGTTGCGCCTGCTCAAAGGCATGAGCGAGGCGTAGAAGGTTTGATTCAGACCAGTAAGTCCCCATCAGTTGAAAGCCAATCGGCAAGCCATCATTAGACAGACCGCACGGAATGGAGATGCCCGGAATGCTCGCCAGATTCGCAGTGCAGGTGTAGATGTCGTTCAAGTACATCGCCAGCGGGTCGTCCGTCTTCTCGCCGATTTTGAAAGCGGGCGTGGGCGTCGTAGGTGTTGCGATGGCGTCGCACTTCTCGAAGGCTTTCAGGAAATCTTCGCGTATGAGCGTGCGAACCTGCTGCGCCTTGCGATAGTAGGCATCGTAATAACCGGACGAGAGAACGTAAGTACCTAGCATTATTCGTCGCTTAACTTCAGCGCCGAAACCTTCGTCGCGCGTGCGGCGATACATCGAGCGAAGTTCGTTTGACTCTTCTGCGCGAAAGCCGTAACGCACGCCGTCGTAGCGCGCTAAATTTGACGAAGCTTCGGCGGTTGCGATGATGTAGTAAACGGCTATGCAATACTTCGCGTGCGGCAATTCAACTTCAACTATCTCCGCGCCAAGATCACGGTAAGCTTCAATCGCATTCTCAACAGACGCGCGAACCTCTTCATCCAGCCCTTCGCCGAAAAGATCGCGCGGCACGCCTATACGCGCTCCCTTGATGTCGCCTCCAATCTCCGACGTATAATCCGGCACGGGAACATCCGCTGTTGTCGAATCATGCTCGTCGCGTCCGGCGATAACCTTTAGAACCTCTGCGACATCTCGCGCGTTTCGTCCAAAGATTCCGATTTGATCTAAGGACGAGCCGAAGGCAACAAGTCCGTAGCGAGAGACGCGACCATAGGTTGGTTTGAGTCCGACGATTCCGCAGAGCGATGCAGGTTGACGGACAGAGCCTCCGGTCTCTGATCCCAAAGCGACAGGAACGATGCCGGAAGCGACAGCCGCAGCAGAGCCTCCGCTTGAGCCTCCGGGCACGCGCTCCGTATCCCAGGGGTTTCTGACAGGCCCGAACGCGGAGTTCTCATTACTTGATCCCATTGCAAACTCGTCGCAGTTGGTCTTGCCTATGATGATTGCTCCGGCGGCATTAAGGCGCTCGATTGCGGTTGCGTTGTAAGGCGCGTGATAAGGACCAAGAATGCGCGAGCCGCAGGAGGTCTGAAGCCCACGCACGCAGATGTTGTCTTTGATTGCTATGGGCACGCCCGCAAGCGACTGCTTTGCATCACCGCTCGCATCTATCTCATCTGCGCGACGAAGCGCGCCAGCGCGATCAATCTGTAGAAAGGCGTTGAGTGTGTCGTTAAGTTTTTCGGCGGCGTTAATTGAGGATTCGACGACGGCGCGCGTCGTCGTCTCGCGCTGTAAAATTGCGTGGCGCAAAGTTTCGATGTCAGTTTCTGAAAAATTCATAACGAGTCGGAAGAGATTACTTTTGCCCTGTGATAATAACGGGTGAGAAAGATTTCATCAAAGCTGGGAAGTTGCTTAATGCAAGTTACCTGCCTCTCGCAGTCGTCGCAAGGTCTTTGATGAGCAATATGCCGCCGTCGTCCATTGAGAGATTTTCTCCGTTTGTCGGGTTTACCCAAAGATCAACTATCCAACGCTCACCCGACGCAACCAAACAACGCGAAAGAAACCACAGAACGATGCAAAAGTGAAGATGAGTTAGAGCGTCCGTATCACTGTGCGAGACCAACGCGCCGCAGGAAGTTAGTAAATCGCGGCTCGTTGCGGATGATGTCCCAGTCTGGATCATCCTTCAAGAACCAGCGTATCTCCCACGCCGCCGCGCCTCGTTCCAGCCATGCGAGCGCCTGTTCTTTGTCGTTCAGGGCGACGTAAAGTTGCGCTATAAAGAGTGAGTGAGTCAAGCCCTTATCATCCGTGTTCTCAAGTTCTTTTATCGCTTGAAGCGCATCATCTCGCTTTCCCTGCGCCGCATAGATTCTGCCGAGACTGAAAATCAAGATGGGGTCATCAGGTCTCTCCTGCCTCGCTTTATCTAACTCCGCGAGCGCTTCATCTAAGGAACTGTTTTGAACGTAAACACCGATTTCCCACACGGTGGTGAAAGGCGGGCCTAACCTGTTAGCTTCGCGCAGCAGAGCGAGTGCGCGTGCGTAATCTCGCCTGAGATAATAGGGCGCGGCTGAGGCGCGCGGGATGATGGCGGAGAGCGGATCGAGTTCATGCGCTTTGGCGAATTCTGAGAGCGCCTCGTCGAGTCGCCCCTGAATGACAAATGAATTTCCTAGGTACTGATGCGCCGCCGCGAGACTCGGGCTGAGTTCGAGCGCATGGTGCAACTCACGATCTGCATCCGGGAAGTTAAACGGCGCGAAGAGGACGAAGATTTCGCCGACGGCGACGTGGGCTTCGGCCAGGTTTTCATCGAGCGCGAGCGCCTTCTGCACAGCCTCTTCGGCTTTACGACGACCTTCGACGGGAGACATGTAGCCGCGAGTTCCCAGATTCGCATAGGCTTCGGCCAATCCTGCGTAAGCCAGCGCGTAGTTTTGATCTTCCGCAATCGCCTTCTGGTAATAGCTGATGGCTGTCTGCATGTCCTCGCGCGTGCGGCGGTGAATAAAGGAGCGTCCCTGCATGTAGTCTTCAAAGGCTTGAACATTGTCCGTGTAACGCTTCGCAATCTGCTGCCGCTCTGCGCCGGACAATTTCAGGCGCAGGTTATCGGTGATCTGCCGCGCAATCTCGTCCTGCACGGCGAAGATGTCTGCGAGCTTGCGCGTGTAGTGATCGCCCCAG
>QHXM01000193.1 GCA_003222945.1 Acidobacteriota bacterium | reverse complement strand
TGGACCACCTTCTTCACAAGCGAGGCAGTCACCGACTGGACATCAGCAGCAAAGAGTAACCGAGCACTGTTCGGCAACTTCTTCCACGCCATGCTCAACGAAGGCGTCTATCTAGCACCTTCGCAATTCGAGGCAGGATTCATCGGCTTAGCTCACACGGGCGAGTTGTTGGATAGAACTATCGAGGCTGCGCGTAGGGCTTTGAAAACTATTGCCAGCGAGAAGTGAGAGGGTTGAGCTTCATCGTTGACGAGGTTGGGACAACCCATAACTCAGACTTGGCGCAGTCTCGCCGCCGCTTGCCTACTTTCGCAACGAGACGATTAGCCTCTATGTTGTAATTTCTAATCAGTAAATTCTTCGTATGCCTTGCGATGTTCGCGGCTCTGCTCAAGTGCTCTCGCCACTTTGGATAAATTATAATCAAGCCTTGCGATTGAGGATTCCCGCGCAGCGCCCTTGCAAAAAATCTCAAGCCATCGTTAACATTCTCTAGATATACCGACATTTCTGATTCGCATCCAATACCGAACGTGATTTCATCGAACTTGAGAGGCGACGTTGGCCTCACCTCCATTTTAGAGATTGGATGCGGAGGAGGCGCACCTTTAGGCGCGAGCCAAAGTTCAGCGCTCATTTTTTCTTTGTTTCCGCCTTCGACAACTTTAATGAGATTAGGATCGACGCCCCGCCTATTCACTAAATAATCAAGATAACCATAGATTCGCCTAAGAAAATCGCCGGGAGGCAGGCGCTGCTCACCATAGCCGACAATATAACCTCGAAGGTTTGCGTCTTTGCTTAACGCTAAAGCAAAGTTATCGAGACGCGCGATTTCATCATCAGCCTTCATATCCCCAAACTCGTCGAATTTGCTGATAGCTGAAATTGTTTCTTGCCCTCGTGCTGTAAAGGCAGAGGATGAGGCCAAAACACACAGGCACAAAACGGTCGCTCCAATCTGCAAAGACCGCGCGATCACTTCAACATTACAAAGACGCATAAAGGATTTTTCTCGTTACTGTTTCAGAGGCAAATCAACCGTGAATCGTGTTCTCTTGCCTTGCTCGCTCTCGGCTGAGATTGTGCCGCCATGCTGCTCTACAATCTGTTTGACTATGGCTAGCCCCAAGCCTGTGCCGCGTTTCTTGGTTGTGAAGAATGGCTCGAAGAGGTGCGTGCGTGTCTCATCATCCATACCGACGCCTCCATCTTCTACGGTGATGCGTGCGAGCGAAGACGCTGCGCTGCGAGCGCGGTTGCCGTTTCCTTCGCCTGTGGTTTTCCGCTCAGCCGTAACGCGCTCGGTTGTGATAGAGACGGGCGAGCCTTCTGGGCTTGCGTCAATGGCATTGGCGATGAGGTTGACGAAGACCTGGCGCAGTTGGTCCGCATCCCATTCGCCTTCTATGGACGCGCTGCTGTAATGCTTCTCTATCGGAGTATGTTTTTCCTGAATGGTGTCTGCAACGAGTTCAAGGCTTGAATCAATCAGCGGGTGCAACGCGATGCGGGAAAGCTCAAGCGGGCGCTGGCGCGAAAACTGTGTAACGTCAACCACTAGCTTGTTCAGGTGATTGATGCCGCGCTCGACCAGATCAATAGTGCTCTGCGACTCTTCATCCGTGCTTGTATCCCTCAGCATCGAGACTCCAAGACGAATGCTGCCCAGCGGGTTCTTTATCTCGTGCGCGACCTGCGCGACGGCTTGACCCATTGCCGTCAGCGCCTCTGTTCTTCTCAAGTTGCTCTCGGCTTCGGCAGCCTCGGTCACGTCAACGAGCGTTACGATCTGCCCCTGTTCATTGTCTATCCTGAGCGGCGAAGAATAGAGATCGAAACTCTTGTTAGCGCAGTTCGCCATGTCATCATTGCAGACCCACCGCCCGCGATACGTCGCTTCTTCGACAACCGTAGAGGTCGCAGCCTCAAGCATCTTCATAGCGTCGGGCGAAGACAATTTGTCGTGAATGGAAGCTCCCACCTTCGCGTCTGGAAAGATTTGAAAGAAAGCTCCGTTGGCGCTTCTGATGCGGTCGCGCGAATCAATTGCAGCAACCGCAGAGACCATGCCGTCGAGCATCTGTGTACTAAACTCTCGCTCGCGCCGGGCCTCGCTCATACTCTCTCGGACTTGACGAAAGCGCCTCTGCATCTCGCGTATGGTGTAGGCAGCGACGAGCGCGCCCATCAAGAGCGCGACGCCCGTCATCAGATAGATTCTGCTCGCAGCAGATTGTTCCAACTGTGCGCTCGCATTGAAAATCTGATCCTGCTCACTACGCGTCTCTTCGAGTAAGTCATCCAACTCCTTGTCGGCGTCGCGGAACTTGACGTGGCCCTCGCGCAAATATGTGTCCGGGTCTTCGGTAGCCTGAAGGAATGAGATGAGATGCAGAAGAAGGTTGCGCCACTTTTCGCTATCCGAGTAAGGAGGCGCGGCGAGTCTGAGCATCAATTTCCTGACATCTTCGCGCGCCTTATTCAACGGAGCGTCAAAGAGAGGTCGCGTCTCTTCCGTAACCTCCCCCAGCCTGCGAGCGCGAGCGCGGGCCTCGTTGTCAAGCTTGACCGTTGCAAGCCGCAGGTCGAGAACGAATTGTCGTATGGCTATGTGATGCCTCTCGTCCTCTAAAATTCGCCTTCCGACCTCGTTCGTCTTACGCACGCTCAGAAAACCGAGCAGAAGAACGAGCGTGAGTAACACGGCGAAGCCGACTATTACTGTCTTTAACGTCGGAGCAAGATGAGCAGTTAAAGAGAGACGGCGGCGCTTTCCCTGCCCGGCCTTCGCAAGCTCCTCATCGTCCGTATCCTGACTGATACGCCGATAAACAACCTCGCCGTCCTTCTCATCAGTTGAGTTCTTTTGCTCAAGCATAATGCTCGCGAATCGTTTGTTCGTGAATCGTGAATCGTAAATCGTGAATAGAAGAAAGCTGTTTTATCTATTTACGATTTACTATTTCGCGTCCATCCAGTTGTCGCCAAGGCCCACCTCGACTTTGAGTGGAACGTCCAATTCGACTGCCGATTCCATTTCGCGGCGAAGTAGAACGGCCACGCGCTCTGCCTCTTCCTTCGGAGCTTCCATCAGGATTTCGTCGTGAACCTGCATCAGCATCTTCGCTTTCAAGCCTTCGCTTCTAACAGCTTCGTCAACTCGTAGCATGGCGAGTTTGACGATGTCGCTCGCTGAGCCTTGGATTGGATGATTTATTGCTTCGCGTTCGGCGCGGGCGCGGACGTTGCCGTTGCGGTCGTTGATGCCTGGGATCGGGCGAAGGCGTCCGTAGATTGAGCGGACATAGCCAAGCTCGCGCGCTTTTTCCGGCACTTCTTCCATGAAGCGATGGACGCCTTTGTAAGTGTCGTAATAATCGTCAATCACTTTCTTTGCTTCCTTGCGCGAGATGCCTACGCGCTGCGAGAGGCCGAAGGGTTCTATGGCGTATGCGATAGCGAAGTTGACTATCTTCGCGAAGCGGCGAGCCTCTTTCAATTCCTCTTTCGTTTTCGCGCCGAAGACAAGGCGTGCCGTGCGCTCGTGTATGTCGTCGTCTTTCTGGAAAGCGTCGAGCATCACGGGGTCGTGCGTGACGTGAGCGAGCAGGCGCAGTTCGAGTTGTGAGTAATCAGCGGAGATTAGCTTGTTGCCTTTTTCAGCAATGAACGCGCGGCGTATGCGGCGACCAAGCTCTGTGCGAATCGGAATATTTTGTAAATTCGGCTCTGATGATGACAATCTTCCTGTTGCCGTCACGGTCTGATTGAGTTGGCCGTGAATGCGCCCGTCCTCTGCAATCTGCGCAGGAAGTGAATCAGTGTAAACGGTCTTCAACTTATCAAGCTCGCGGTATTCTATGATGAGGCGCGGCAGTTCATAGCTTTGCGCTAACTCTTCAAGCACGGCCTTGCTCGTTGAGACGCGACCCGTAGAAGTCTTGCGGCCTGAACTGATGTTGAGTTCTTCCAGAACGTCTCCAACCTGTTTCGGAGAATTTATCTTAAACTCGCGGCCTGCGACTTTGTAGATTTTCTTCGTAAGCTTCTCAAGCTCTGCGCCCAGATATTTTGAAAGCTCCGCGAGGACTTTGGTGTCAACCTTCAAGCCTGCGCGCTCCATGCGATAGAGGAGCGGCGCGAGCGGCAGTTCCATCTCGTTGTAGATGGCTTCGAGTCCTTGTTCCAGAAGGCGACCGTGAAGAACGTGCGCGGTCTGCGCCGTAAGGTCTGCGGCTTCTGCTGCGCGCCACTGTGGTTCGGTCCAGCCTTCCGGTGCAGCGCCAGCGCCTTCTGTTCCAATGGCCTCGCGCGCTAAGTCCGCCAACTCATACTTGCTACGAATCGGGTCTAACAAATATGCGGCGAGCAATGTGTCGTCCGCAACACCTTCGGGTTCAATGCCGAGCGGCGCGAGCAGAGCGACAGCGCGTTTGAGGTCGTGCACGGATTTCGAGAGAAGCCCATTCGAGAGCACATCACGAAGCGGCGCGACGGCTGCTTCCCCAGAGACGGCTTACAAGGCTATCAAGCTCAGCGCGCTTGCGTATGATGCGATAGCGATGCGGCGTGATTGCGCCTTCGACGCTACCGGCTGCGTCCGCGAATTCGCGCGTCAGCGCCTGAAACTCCAACTCGCGGAAGAGTTGATATGCGGCTGCGCGGTCCGGCGGACGCGAGCGCAGTTTATCAAGATCAAGGTCAATGTTGACATCCTTTCTAATCGTGGCAAGCTCGCGCGACTGTCGTATAAGGTCTGCGTTGTCGCGCAAACTCTCACGATAGGTTTTGTGCTTGACCTCTTCCCAATTCTTGAGCGCGTTCTCGATTGAGCCGAACTGTTTGACGAGTTGCACAGCGCCTTTCGCGCCAATGCCGGGAGCGCCCGGAATGTTATCAACCGAATCGCCCATCAAGCCGAGCAGGTCTATTATCTGCGAGGGCGGTACGCCGAACTTATTCTCAACCCAAGCTTCGTCGCACCATTCAATTGGCGGCACAGGCTCCTTTCGCTTCACGTTCTGCGAGTTCTGTCGCATACAGATTATCCAAGGGTCGCGCACAAGCTGGCACATGTCTTTGTCGTTTGAGACGATGACGGCCTGCAAGCCTTTCTCTGCGGCTTGAACGGCGAGCGTTCCTATAACGTCATCTGCCTCGAAACCGGGCGCGTTCAAGATCGGGATGTTATAGACTTCGCAGACGCGTATGATGTAGGGAATCTGTGAAGAGAGATCGTCGGGCATCTCCGCGCGATGAGCTTTGTATGCGTCGAATGTCTCGTGTCGAAAAGTCTTTTCGCCTGACTCGAAGACTGCCGCGATGTAGTGAGGCTTTTCGTCCGCTAGTAATTTTCTGAGCATGTTTGTGAAGACGAAGACGGCCTGCGTGACCTGACCGTGCGAGTTCATCAGAGGCTCCATGCGCCCGCCCATAGGAGCAAAGTAGGCGCGGAAGATGTGCGACATGGAGTCTATTAGATAAACGCGCTCTCGTGGCGCTTCAGGCGTCGTAGCTTTTTTGGTTGCCATTTGAATTGATGATAAGAAAAGCGGTGACAAGTGACAAGCCTTCCGATTGCGGAATGCGGATAACGGGATTGCGGAATGGAAAAACATTCTCTTTCTAATCCGCAATCCCGTTATCCGCATTCCGCAATTCACAGGGTGTTGCACTCTCGCCGCACTATCTTTGTTGATGCGTTGCTGTGCTGCGACAGACATGAAGGAACGAGCGTAATAAAGTTAATAAAACTCGCTCGCTTCTTAGGGCACAGGCTTTGCAAAAGTTTTGTTGCTTCATCAAGAGCACGAGTTCGTTTCGCTCACAACGATGAAAGGTTCGGGCTAAAACTTTTGGTCAAACAGACAACACTCGCAACGACCGCTGAAACGAGCGGCGTGGGGCTTCACACGGCAGTCCCTGTCAAGGTGCGTCTTGCTCCCGCTCCGCCCGATACGGGCTACGTCTTCATACGCACAGACCTCGGAGGCTTTGAGATTCCTGCAAACGTCGAATGGGTAGCGCACTGCTCTTACGCTACGACCCTGATGCGGACCGGTGTGATGCTCTCAACAGTCGAGCATCTTCTGGCTGCGCTTCGCGGCGGAGGTGTTGATAATGCATTCATAGAAGTTGACAACCTTGAAATCCCAATCATGGACGGCTCGGCTGAAGCTTTCACAGAGATGATTGAACGCGCAGGCGTCGTTGAGCAGGCGGTCGCGCGCCGTTCGTTGATGGTGCGCGAGAAGGTCGAAATCGTTCAGGGCGATAGACGAATCAGCATAGAGCCTGCGGATTCTTACGAGATAGATTGTCTGATTGATTTCCCACACCCGATGATAGGCGTGCAGCAGTTTCGCATCTGTGTGACGAACGGAACATTTGGTCGCAAGATAGCTGCCGCTCGCACATTTGGATTCACGGAAGAGATAGAAGCACTGCGCCGCGCCAACCTGATTCGCGGAGGCTCTCTTGATAACGCAATCGTGCTCACGCCAGACGGAATGCTGAACGAGACCACTTTGCGATTCGAGGACGAGTTCGTGCGCCACAAGATTCTGGACATCATAGGCGATCTTGCATTGCTGGGAATGCCTATATTGGGTCGCGTCGTCGCGCACAAGAGCGGCCACATTCTTCACGCCGCGCTTATGACGAAACTTCTCAGGCAGAGAACTGCGTGGGAGATTGTTGACGCGAATGGAAATTCGGAATCCAGAAGCATGAAGACGCAGGAGAACGAGCTACTTCACTCTGGCTTCTGATTCTCATCTACTCCTGAAGCAAACATCTACAGAATCTTCTTCTCACTATCAGGAACGCTGGAACTTCCGGCTCACTTATAAAACTGAACCTCGCGCCCAACTGAACTGCCCGCTCGCCGCCCCTTACAATTATCCGAAGGCTATCAGAATTGATATCAGTACTAAGCTTTCAGATAGCTTGCGGCGTCAATTTAGATTCAGCAGGAACTTGCTCTCTTATCGAGCAAACGCATTCGATTGCGCATCGCTAAAAGGCTTAGCGTGGCGGAGCGCAGAATTTGAAAACTGAAGGCAGAGCGCGGCACGCTGATTCCCTGTTGCACAAAGGTAATCATCACCGGACGAACGAAAACCTGGGCCGGTGAATGATTCGCTCGCTCGCTCCCTCGCTGGTGACTGGAGGAAAAACAATGCAGGGGTTGGCTCAATCGAATTCAAGGTCTGATCTGATTCGGCAATCCGGCAACCCCGTTGATATTCCGAATGCGAGCCAGGACCTCTACAGCACTTTACAGGTAGAAGTTGATCTCGGCCTTCAGGCGCTGCAACGCGGAAGCGGCGAGATGGCCGTCACATTTTTTCAAAGCGCGCTTCAGAAATTGACGATTGACGAACCGTTCTACGACCATCTGGTTCACAACCTGCTCTTAAGCTATAAGCTCCTGATTGAAACCCTTCTAAAGAAGGGCGACGCCTCCACCGCACTCGAATTTCTGCGCGCAGCACTCAGGCTGGAAATACGTGGCGCGATGGCTGAAGATGCCAACTTTCTTCAAAGGTTCGCGGGCCACTTTCAGCACCTTGGAGTCATCTTCTTCCAAAGGGGCATGAATGAAGAGAGCCTCTTGTGCTGTAGAAAAGCGATCAACGTTTATCCAAGCCCAGGCTCTTACGTCAATCTCACAAATTCGCTCTCCGCCACAGGCAAGCCAGCCACGCTCTCAGATTTTACGACCGCGATAACGCCGGACCAGCTTGGACGCCATCTCTTTATCGCCTGCGTGCCCAAGAGCGCCTCGACGTTTCTAAAAAATCTTCTGGTGAATCTGACGGGCTACCGCGATCTTTTCACTGTTTATGCTGCCGGGCAGAGCGAGCACGAAATCTATCTGCCTACGCTTCGAGAGTCTGCTCATCTCGATACCGTTACGCAGCAGCACTGTCGTGCATCGGACGCGAATGTTCACCTGATGCAGGGGTTCGGCATTCGTCCAGTGGTGCTTGTTCGCAATGTCTTCGATTCCGTTATGAGCCTGCTTGATTTCTATAACAAGGGTGCGTTTCAGACATCCTTTTTCCGAGCCGACTGGCAAGCTTTAGATGAAGAGATGAAGATTGATCTGCTCATAGAAAACGTAATCCCATGGTACTTCCAGTTCGTTGCATCCTGGGACTTAGCTGAAAAAGAGAAGCGGCTAGAACTCCTTTGGCTCAGTTACGAAGAGATGGTCTCCGATAAAACTTCGAGCGTTCTGAAGGTTCTGGAGTTTTACGGCCTGGGAGCTTCGCGTCGAGGTGTCGAGCAAAGAATCAGGCAGATCGAATCGGAAGAGAGAAAGATACGCTTCAACAAAGGGGTCACGGGACGAGGCAGGTTGGGTCTAAACCT